>RFKJ01000124.1 GCA_003694325.1 Deltaproteobacteria bacterium | reverse complement strand
GGCGGCGGCGCGGGCTCCGGCCTCGGCGTCGGAAGGGGCGGCGGCGCGGGCTCCGGCTCCGGCTTCGGCGCAGGGGGCGGCCCGCCGTCGTTGTCGGCACCCAGTACACCCAGCAGCGAGCGGGTCGGCTCCCGAATCAAGGCCACGAGGTCCGGAGGCGGGCCCGGCAGGCTCGCACCGTGACCCAACTCCTCCGCCGCACGGCGAAGGCACAGCTCTCCGGCCAGGCGAGCGACCAGGTACCGGTACACCGGCAGCGCGTCTGCGCCGAGGGCCGCCGCGTCGCGCACCACCGAAAGCGAGCTCGCGAGCGCCACCGGCAGCCTGCCGGCGACCCGTCCGAGGAGGTCCAGGCGCCGCGCATTGGACACCGCCACCCCGTCCGCGAGCTGGAGGAGGCTGCCGACGACCGGGGCGGCGCGCCCGACCTCGGCCCGACCGACCAGCCGGACCAGCCGCAGCTCCTCCTCGGCGCGTCGCGCCTCGACCATCGGCCGCAGCACGCCCTCCGCGGCCTGGGGGGTCAGCAGCAGGAAGGGCAGCGCCACCTCGACCGCGCCGAACCAGGCGACCAGCGCCACGCCCGATGGCACCGACAGTACCGACCGCAGTCGGTCGTTCGCCGAGCCCTCGGACAGCCTGCCGACGATCGTGCCGAGCCCCAGCAGCTTGAAGACCGCGTCCGCTTCCTGCCGGGCCCGCAGCTCGGCCAGCGGAGACCGGCCCTCGCGGACCGCCCGGTACAGGTCCAGCGCCGTGTGGAATCCCGTGCGGATCTGGACGAGGTCGTCGCCGATGTCGAGGGCCCGGGCGACCTGGATCGCCTCCGACACCGGGTCCGCCGCCCCCGGATCGGCGACGACCCGCTCCCGCGCGCGGGCCAGCACCGCCGGGTCCCCCGGAAGCCACGGGCTCCCGGCGAGCGCCTCCAGCGAGGGCGCCGCCGACAGCCGCGGGCCCCAGGCCACCGCCCCCATGACCGCGTCCACGACGTTCACCGTGGCCGACCCGGCGACGAACTCTCCAAGCTGGGCGTCCAGTGCGGTGATGGGGCTCACGGGCCTGCTCCAATCCGGCCGGGGTCGGCGCATCGCCCACGGTAGCAGCCCGGTCCTGCGCGGTGCCCCGCCGGCCCCCAACGAGCCGGATCGCGCCCCACCATCGCGCCGCTGCCCGGCGCGGCCGCCGGGCCGGCGACCATGGGAGACGCGCGATCCGCAGGACCCGGTGGCGAGTGGAGGGGGGGCAGGCCCCGGCCGGACGGCTACAGGGGTGGTTGCGGCCGCCGCCCCGCTGGCGCACCATGGCTCGCCGCAACCCCTGGAGTCCCCCGTGAAGCAACGCCTGCTCGACCTGGCCATGGACCTGTGGTGGACGACCCGACCCGATGCGAATCGCTTCTGGGCATCGCTCGACCGGGAGCTGTGGGAGGCCGTCAACCACAACCCGCTGGCCATGCTGCGCGAGACGGACCTCGACCTCGCGCCGTCGGAGTGGCTGGCCCAGGCCGAGGCGCTGGTCGAAGCCTGGCAGCGCTACCACGCAGCCCCTCCCCCTCGGCCGCCGAACAGCCCCCGGATCGCCTACCTCTGCATGGAGTTCGGCCTGCACGAGTCGCTGCCGATCTACTCGGGGGGCCTGGGCGTCCTGGCCGGCGACCACCTGCGCAGCGCCTCCGACCTGAACCTGGACCTCGTGGGCGTCGGGCTGTTCTACACCCACGGCTACTTCCACCAGATGATCTACGACGGCCAGCAGGTCGCCGCCTACCCGGTCAACGACCCGGAACGCCTGCCGATGAAGCCGGCCCGGGGCCCCGACGGACAGCCGGTCGAGGTCGAGGTCCCCCACGGGCGCCACCACTTCAAGGCGCGGGTCTGGGAGGTCACCGTCGGGCGGGTCCGCCTGTTCCTCCTCGACACCGACTACGACGCCAACCCCCTGGAGTACCGGGTGCTGACCCGGAACCTGTACGGCGGCAACACCGAGACGCGCATCGCCCAGGAAGTGCTGCTGGGGGTGGGCGGCCTGCGGGCGCTCCAGGCCCTGGGGATCGTTCGCGACGTGTTCCACCTCAACGAGGGCCACGCCGCGTTCCTGGTGCTGGAGCTGTGGCGGCGGGCGATGGAGCGCGGCCACCCTCCCGAAGAAGCCTTCGCCGAGGCGCGGAAGGCCTGCGTCTTCACCACCCATACCCCCGTGCCGGCCGGCCACGACCGGTTCGCCTGGGAGACCGCCGACGCCGCCCTGGTCGGGCTGCGGGAGAGCATGGGCCTGCCCCAGGGCGCGTTCATGGACCGGGGACGGGTGCGCCCCGGCGACATCCACGAGCCGCTGTGCATGACGGTGCTGGCCATGAAGGGCAGCCGGGCGGCCAACGGCGTCAGCCGGCTGCACGGCGAGGTGTCCCGGAAGATGTGGGAGAACCTGGGCCTGCCCATCGGCCACATCACCAACGGGGTCCACCCGACGGCCTGGCTGGGCCCCCACATGGCCGAGCTGTTCGATCGGCACCTGCCGGGCTGGCGCGACAACCTGTGCGACCGCGAGTTCTGGAAGGGCGCCGAGCAGATCGAGGCCAAGCACTGGCTGCACGTCGCCCACGCCCAGCGCGGCCGGCTCATCGACGGGGTGCGGTGGCGGTTGGGACGCCCGGTGCTCAACACCGAGCGCCTCACGATCGGCTTCGCCCGCCGTTTCGCCCCCTACAAGCGCGGCGCCCTCCTGTTCACCGACCCCGACCGCCTCCTGGCGATCCTCGACCAGGGGGTCCAGGTGATCTTCGCCGGCAAGGCCCACCCCGCCGACGCCCTCGGCCAGGCCCTCGTCGCCGAGGTGATCCGCTGGAGCCGCGACCCGCGGTTCCGCGGCCGGGTCGTGTTCGTGCCGGGCTACGACATGGCCCTCGGGCGGCTCCTCACCCAGGGCAGCGACGTGTGGCTCAACAACCCCCGGCGGCCACGCGAGGCCAGCGGCACCAGCGGCCAGAAGGCGGCGATCAACGGCGGGCTCAACGTCAGCGTCCTCGACGGCTGGTGGCCGGAGGCCTACGACGGCCTCAACGGCTGGGCCATCGGCTCGGACACCGACTGGGACGACACGGAGGCCCAGGATGCCGCCGACGCCGAGTCGCTCTACGACACCCTGGAGCGACAGGTCCTGCCGACCTGGCGAAACAAGAAGGAATGGGCCCGTCGCATGGCCCACGCCGTCGCCACCTGCCTGCCGGTGTTCAACACCGACCGAATGGTGACCGACTACGAGCGGATGATGTACCGGGAAGACGGCCTGGAAGCCTGCGCCGACGCCGACCCCCGCGGCGTCTGCGCGCCGGACCCCCGCTTCCGCTGACCGCCGAGGCCGCGCCGACAGACCCGGATAGGGGCCGACGTGGCCGATGCCCTGACCCGCACCCGCTTCACCCCGCGAGCGGCCGACCGGCTGCGGGCCGCCATCGCCGACGCCGGCGGGGTCGAGGTCTTCGCCATCGGCGAGCTGGATGCTGAGGGCCGGGTGGTGGACATCGAGGTTCACTGCCGGGGAAACGACACGGCCGTCCCGGCCCTGCTGCGCAAGCCCCGCTCCGGCCAGGTCGTCATCCACAACCACCCCAGCGGCGTCCTGCAGGCCAGCGCCGCCGACCTGCACCTCGCCGGTGTCTACGGAGACGACGGGGTCGGCATGGTCATCACCGACAACGCCGTCCGGCGGGCGCTGTGGGTGGTGGAGCCGCAGGCCCCCCGCCGCCGGGTCGAGGTGGACGACGCCGAGGTGCGCGCCTTCTTCGACGAGCGGCTCCCCGCGGTGGTCCCCGGGTGGGAGCCCCGCCCCGGCCAGGCCGACATGGCGGTGGCGGTGCTCCATGCCCTGCAGGAGGGGCGTCCCGATGCCCCGGTGGTCGCCGCCCTGGAGGCGGGCACCGGCACCGGGAAGTCCCTGGCCTACCTCGTCCCTGCCGCGCTGTGGGCCCAGGCCAACGAGGCCCGGGTGGCCATCGCCACCTACACCATCACCCTCCAGGGGCAGCTCGCCGGCAGCGACCTGCCGCTGCTCCAGCGCGCCGGCCTGGACCTGCCCTGGGCCGTGCTCCAGGGACGCGGCAACTACGTCT
>RFKJ01000123.1 GCA_003694325.1 Deltaproteobacteria bacterium | reverse complement strand
TCCCCCCGAGCCAGCACATCATCGCGGTCGCCTGCCAGCACCTGGACGGTGATGCGGTGCAGGCCGACGATGTCTTCCAGGATGAGGTCGAGGGCGTAGCCGGCGTCGATCCGTCGGAGCTGTTCGACCCGGACGTACACCCCATCGACCGGCGACAGCGTCCGCGTGCCGGCCCGCGTCTTCACGGTCACGACGAGCCGCCCGTCGGGGGGCAGGTCGGCGCCGAGCACGATGGGGAGTCGATCACCACCCCGCCAGGGGCCGCCGTCGAGGTGCAGCCCGCCGAGCGACAGCGCCCCCTGGACGCCGAGCAGCCACGGACCGCCGCCGCCCGGTTCGGCCACGATCCGGCGGGCGTGGTCGATGCGGTCGGCCAGCCCCGGCCGCACGCGGGCGCGCTCCAGGGCCAGCGCATCCCCCGGTTCGAGGGCGTCGGCGGCGAGGGCGTAGATGAACCGGTCCATGTCGGGCTCCCGGAGGGGCGGCACCCGGTTGGCAGCGGGCGCCGGTCCTCACTTTGCGTCAGCGCTCCGCGTCGCCGGCGCCGGTGGCGAACAGGGCGAGGCGCTCGCAGAAGGCGTCGATCTGGCGGTCGGGCAGGGGCAGGGCGTCGGTGGCGCGACAACCACGCAGGAGGGAAGTGTCGGATGAAGTCAAGTGATTCCGGGATGTTCGACGGAACCGGATCGAGTGGGACGCCCCCGCCGGAGGCTACCGCCCGACCGGGCCCACGTGGCGGCCGACGATCAGGGGCAGGACTTCCGGTGGCTGACCATCCCCGAACGGGGGTACGCTCCAGATGTCCTGGAGGCGTGGATGGCCAAGGGTCTTGCTCGGGAGCGCCGCTCGACCGTCGCGGATGGTTCCCCTGTGGCGGTCGCACCAGGTCCTGCCGGGCCCGGGCGTCAGGCGAGGGGCAACGCCGCTCGACAGGAAGATCTCGTCGCTCGCGGGCTCGTGGGCACCGACGGCGGAGACAGCACGACCCTTCCGTTCCGCAGCGCGTTGGAAGCGGCCTTCGGAACCTCGCTGGCCTTCCTGGATGTGCGCCAGGGACCGGATGCCGAACGCGAGCTGGATGAACTCGGCGCCCAGGCCGCCGAGGTGGAAGGGACCCTGTTGCTGCCAACCGGTGCCGACCAGGACCTTGTCGCTCACGAGGTCGCCCACGGTCTGCAGCGCCAACGCGGTGGCGGGGCCGGGAGCGGAGAGGGGAGGGGTGACGACACCGCTGAACGCGGTGCTCGCCTGGCTGCGAGCGCAGTGCAGGCAGGGCTTCCGGCGCGGGTCGGCCAGCCAGCGACAGGCCGTGTCCATCGAACCCCCGACGGAGAGGACACCACAGCGCAGAGTGATCCGGTCGAGGTGACCGACACTCTGCTCTACGTCCAGCAGGGGCAGGGTCTGATCGTGATCCGGGCCCCGGTCTCCCAGGACCCGATCGAGATCGAGCTGGCCTTCGACGATGCGGGTGCCACGACCTGCTCGGTCTGGCAGGAGGTCCACCCCGACGACCCCACCTACGCACTGTTCTACGCGCTCCTGCAGGCCCGCGAGGCAGGACCTTCTGCGGTCGACTACGAGACCCTGGCGCCTGCTGTCAACGACCTCGTCGGTCAGGACGTCCTCGCTGCTGGCATGATTCCCGGCCCGTGGGCACCGCCCGGCGATCAGCCGATCCCCTTCTACATCGGCAATTCGGCCCACGTCGCGATCGCCCAGGCCTACGCCGCCGAGCGAATCGGCGAGCTGGTCTTCACCAACTTCACCCCGATCTCCACCATCGTGGAGTCCATGACGGAGATGGGTCTCTCGGCCGTGCCCGATGCCTTGAGCGGCGGCAAGGGCGCATTGCGGCCGGACATCCTCAACGCGACCGAGCGGAGCATCTACGAGATCAAGCCCGAGGCATCCGTCTCGGCAGCGGTGGCTGAGTCCGCGATCTACGTTGCGGCCTTCGCCGAGGCCGGCATCGTCATCACCATGGGGGCACCCGGGGCGCCCGGGACCGAGGGCATGGTGCCCGGACCCGATGGCTTCTTCGTCTACTGGTCTCCCGCGCCGGGCGCCATCGTCTACCAATACACCAAGGACCCGGAACCCAGGGACGTACCTGTGCCGGTTCCCGTCGAGGAACCCGTCGACGCGCCGGTGGGCGAACCAGAATTCCATCCCTTCTCCTGGGAGTACTGGGAGAAAGTCACCGGGCTGACCGGGATCGCCCTGGTGCTCTACCTGATCGCCTCCGAGGGCAGCCGTCTCTACCTTCCGCGCAATGCCGTACCGGTGCCCTGACCCATGCTGCTCCCTGCCTTCCTCCACGGGCTCACCAGCGACGTCCAGGCCGAGACGCGACGGCGTATCCGGGCCTTCGGCAAGGGCGCGAGCTGGTCCGAAGCCTTCCGAGACGAGCTGGTCGAGGCCGCTTCGCTGCCCGGGCTCTTCGTGCTCCACGGCCCCGCCCCGCTGCTCGGCGGCAAGCCCCACAATCACGTCTACCTGCCCCTGCTGGAAGCGTGGCGGGCGACGGGGCGCAAGGGCCGGCTGGACTCGTCTCTTCGGCCCTCCATCTACGCCGCTGCGCTGGAATCGGCCTGGGGCACGCTGAGTGCGTTGGCACCGGCCAACCTGCCGTGGGTCGTGGCTCCCGAACGGCAGCGCCCCTTGGTCGAGGCCGCGGTGCGCTACTGGCACGATCTGGACAGTCTGGGGCCCCGCTTCAGCGTTGGGTTGCCCACGGGGCAGTCCCTGTGGCAATGCACTCCAGCGGTCGCCTACGCGCTCTCCCAGCTCGGTCTCCCCAAGGACCAGCTCCGCCACCTGCCTCCCGGGGGGCTTCCGGAGCTCGTCCGAGCGTTGGCGTGACCCGGGCCTCCGCGATGGGGTGGGCCGCGGCAGCGTGAGCCCTGATCAGGGTTGCTCCACCGCCACCACCACCTCCCCCCGAGCCAGCACATCATCGCGGTCGCCTGCCAGCAC
>RFKJ01000122.1 GCA_003694325.1 Deltaproteobacteria bacterium | reverse complement strand
GGGCTGCAATGCCTGTCACTACGCCGTCCACGACGCCTGGGCCGGCAGCGCCCACGCCCGGGCGTGGACCTCCGACGACTTCCGCCGCGCCCTCGACCGGGCCGGGGAACCGACCGCCTGCGCCGGCTGCCACCTCCCGATCCGCCGCCAGCACCCCCGCATCGCCGCCGGCTACACCGACGGGGACATCGCCCGGCCCGAGCTGGTCGCCAACCCCGACTGGGATCCGACCTTGATGACCGAGGGCGTGACCTGCGCAGCGTGCCACGTCCGCGACGGCCGGGTGCTCACCACCCACGCCGACGCCAGCCCCGCCGCCCACCCGCTGGCCCTGTCCGCCGAGCTGGGAACCAGCGAGCTGTGCGCCACCTGCCACCAGCTCACCTGGCCCGACGCCGACCAGCCCTTCTACGACACCTACGGGGAGTGGCAGCGCAGCCCCCAGGGACAGGCCGGGATCGGCTGCCAGGACTGCCACATGCCGCCGGTCACCGGTGTCGCCACCGCCACCGGGCGGAGCGCCCTGGCCGACCACGGGGTCGTCGCCGACGCCGCCCGCGCGCTGACCATCACCGCGCGCCTGTCGGCGCCCGAGGTCGAGCGGGGCTCTCCCATCCACCTGACCCTCACCCTGCGCAACACCGGGGCGGGCCACAGCGTCCCCACGGGTTCGCCGTTCAAGGCCTGGCGGGTCGTGGCCCGGCTGGTCGGCGCAGACGGGCGGGAGCTGGCGCCCCCCCTCGTCCACGACCTCGTCCGGGAGGTCCAGCCGGCTCCGCCCTGGCAGACCCTCTCCGACTCGCGGCTCCCGGCCGGCGAGGAGCTGGTGCTCGACCACGACTTCACCGTCGACCAGCGCAAGCGGGCCGGCAGCGGGCACCTGGAGATCGGCATCTGGAAGATCGACAGCGCCCGCCGCGCCGACGCCCGGTGGTCGGTGGACGATGCCGGCACCCCGCTGCTCCGGCAGGTGATCCCCCTGGTTGTGATGTAGGGTCATTCCCGCGCCCGCCCCGGCGCCCTTCACGCTACGGTCTCCCCGTGATTCGATACGTCGCCAGGACCGACACCGGTCGCCGCCGGCAGAGCAACGAAGACGCCCTGCTGGCCGACGTCGACAACGGTGTCTTCGTCGTCGCCGACGGGGTCGGCGGGCGTGCCGCCGGCGAGGTGGCCTCCCGCATCACCATCGAGAGCTTCCAACAGGCGGCCCCGGCCCTGGCCCGGGCGGTGCGGGCCTACGCCGCCCGGCCCGAGTGGTCGACCCGCAACGCCGTGCTCGAGCTGCTCGACAACGTCTGCCAGACCGCCAGCCGGCGGGTGTTCGACGAGGCCGAGAGCAAGGGCCGGCGGGGCATGACCACCACCCTGGTGGCGGCCGTGGTCGGGGGCGGGTCGGCGTTCATCGCCCACGTCGGCGACTCCCGCGGCTTCCTGGTCCGCGACGGGCTGATCCGCCAGCTCACCGAGGACCACTCCATGGTCAACGAGCTGGTCCGCAGCGGCCAGATGAACCGCGACCAGGCGCTGCGCAGCCGGTACCGCAACGTGATCACCCGCGCCGTCGGGCTGTACCCCACCGTCCAGGCCGACCTGATGTCCCTCGAGGTCCTGCCCGGCGACCGGCTGCTGCTCTGCAGCGACGGCCTCACCGACATGGTCGACCAGGCCCGCATCGAGACCATCGCCGCCGAGAACGACCTCGACACGGCGGGCACCGCCCTGATCGACGCCGCCCTCGAGGAGGGCGGGCACGACAACGTCACCGTCGTCATGGTCGAGCCCGAGGCCACGCCCCTCACCGAGGCGGCCCGGGCCCGGGCCCGGATCATGGAGACGCTGTTCCTGTTCGAGGGGATGCCCTTCCACGTGCGCCTGCGGGTCTCGCGGATCTGCGAGGAGCTGTTCTTCACCCCCGGCCAGGTCCTGGTCCGAGAGGGCGAGGAGGGCGACAGCATGTTCGTGATCGTCCAGGGCACCGTCAAGGTCAGCCGGGAAGGGGTGCAGCTCGCGACCCTCGGAGTGGGCGAGCACTTCGGCGAACTGGCCCTGGTCGAGCCGGTCATGTCCCGCACCGCCACCGTCGAGGGCGCGGCCTTCGGCTCGGCGATCGTCATCCGCCGCTCCCTCCTCAAGGAGTTCGCCCAGCGCGAGCCCGAGGTCGGCAGCCAGATCCTCTGGCGCCTGCTGGCGACCCTCGGGGAACGCCTGCGCGACGCCAACGCCCTCGCCGCCCGCCGCATCCGCGGCGACTGAGGTCCCCCGTGCGCACGGCCCCGCCGCGCAGCGTGCGCTGCGCCATCAGCCCCGACGCCGACGACCTGTTCATGTTCCGGGCGCTGCTGCTCGACCTGATCCCCACCGAAGGCCTGGACCTGCAGATCGTCACCGCCGACACCGACGCCCTCAACCGGATGGCGGGCGGCACGGCCGACACCGACGTCAACGCCATCAGCATCGCCTGGTACCCGCACCTCGCCGAGGACTGGCAGCTCCTCCCGCACGGCGGGTCGGTCGGGCGGGGTTACGGTCCCATCGTCGTGGCTCCCCGGGCCCTGGCTCCCGGCGACCTGCGCGGACGGCGCATCGCGGTTCCCGGCCTGACGACGACGGCCTGGCTGGTCCTGTCGCTGATCATCGATTTCGAACCCGTCGTGGTCCCCATCGTCCCGCCAGAGCGGGTGTTCGAGGCGCTGGCCGCCGGGGAGGTCGACGCTGCGCTGCTGATCCACGAGGGTCGGCTGACCTTCCGGGACCACGGGCTGCACCCGGTCCTCGACATCGGCCAGTGGTGGACGGACCGGACCGGGCTTCCCCTGCCGCTGGGGGGCAACGTGATCCGCCGCAGCCTGGGGGCGGACTGCATCGCCACGACCAGCCGCGTCCTGCGGGCGAGCATCCGGCATGGCCTGGAGCACCGGGACGAGGCGATCGCCTGGCTGCTGTCCCGCGGGGGCGTGCTCCAGGACGCCGCCGCGGTGGACCGCTACCTCGGCATGTACGCCAACCACGACACGCTCGACTACGGAGAGGACGGCCGTCGGGCGATCAACGAGCTGCTCCGGCGCGGTGCCGCCGCCGGCCTGGTGCCCGAGATCGGGCCGGTGGACTTCGCTCCTTGACCCGCCGGGTGGGCCGGGGCCGCCGGGCGGTCGGGGCCGCCGTCATGCTGTGGGGCTCCCCCGCCGCCGCCGTCGAGCTGGCCGCCCCTCCGCGACCGGTGGCCGAGCTGCACGTCGGGGTCGGGGCCCGGCAGCAGGTCGTCCCGCCGTTGCAATCCACTGCCCGCGACCGGTTCACCGCCTTGCTCGCCGGGAAGTGGCGACCCGGTCCACGGGTGGCCCTGGACGTGGCGGTCGACGCCCTGCGCTGGGACCGGTACGCCGACGGCCACCAGCAGCTCGGCGGGGGAGACATCCGCCTGGGGACCCGGCTGCGCCTGTGGCCCGGGCCGGTGGAGGGCGGACTGCGCGCCCGGGTCAAGCTCCCCGACGCCGAGGACGAGCTGGGGCTGGGCACCGACGAGACCGACATCGCGCTGTCGGCCGATCTCAGCGGGGTGTGGGGCCCGGCCCGCCTGCAGGGCGGCGGCGGCGTGGACCTGCGGGGAGACCCCGACGCCCTGCGCGCCCGCGTGGCGGTTCCCGTGGTCGACCTGTCGGCCGAGACCGGCACGGTCGGTGTCGTGGGCCGCCTGCAGCTCCACGG
>RFKJ01000121.1 GCA_003694325.1 Deltaproteobacteria bacterium | reverse complement strand
TGGTCCGCACGGTGGACGTGCCGGGGTTCAGGCTGGAGCTGTGTGGCGGTACCCACGTCTCCCGCACCGGCGACATCGGCCTGTTCCACATCATCTCCGAAGGCGGGGTGGCCGCCGGCGTCCGCCGGATCGAGGCCCTCACCGGCGAGGGGGCACTGGAGTACGTGCGAACCCAGGAGGACGCGGCGCGCGCCGCCAGCAACGAGCTGCGCACCGCGGTCGACCGGCTGCCCGACGCCATCCGGCGGATCCAGGAGGAGCGGAAGCGGCTGGAGCGCGAGCTGGAGGCCGCGCGCCGCGAGCTGGCCCGCGCCCGGGCCGGTGACCTCACCACCCGGGCCCGGGAGATCGCCGGGGTCCAGGTGCTCGCTGCCGAGCTGGACGCCACCCCGGCCGCCCTGCGGGACGAGGCCGACCGCCTGCGGGACAAGCTCGGCACCGCGCTGGTGGTGCTGGGTTCCCGGTCGGGGGGCAAGGTCGCCCTCGTGGCCACGGTCAGCAGGGACATCGCCGGCAAGCGGCTGCACGCCGGCCACATCGTCCGCACGGTCGCCGGCATGGTCGGCGGAGGCGGAGGCGGCCGCCCGGACATGGCCCAGGCGGGCGGTCGCGACGGGGACGCGCTGCCCGCGGCCTTGGAACGGGTCTACGAGCTGGCGGCGGAGGCTCTCGGCGGCGACGCCTGAACCGGCTGCGACGCTTCCCCGGGCTTCGACGCGACCGGGCAGGACGGCCGACGGTGACGCGCCCGCGACGGGGCCCGGCCCTCGAGGGGCGGCGGTCCCCTCGGGGTTGCACCGCCCTCCCGGGGTGCGTAGCTTGCTTTTCACGGGACCGGGGGCAGGTGGCGCGCCGGTTACGCACCGGATCGCCCCAAGTCCCCGAATCTCGACCACCTGGCGGATCTGCCACGCAAGGCCTGGATCTTGCAGCGTCGTGGAGATCCCCGATGGACCGGGAGTCGCCATGCAGTCCCCGTATCGTCCCGACAACGCCGAAC
This sequence comes from Deltaproteobacteria bacterium, assembly GCA_003694325.1. Lineage (GTDB taxonomy): Bacteria > Myxococcota_A > UBA796 > UBA796 > UBA2385 > J125. The sequence goes on along the minus strand of RFKJ01000121.1, from coordinate 2,169 downwards.
CCCAGCTCGCGCTCATGCCGGTCGACGGCCCCGCCCTGCCGGAGGCGCCGGGTTTCCGGCTGCCCGATGAGCACTTCGCCGTCGTCCTCAACGCCAACGCCGGCCGGGTCACCCCCCGCGTGCGGCGGGCGATCTCCGAGGTGGTCCCCCGCGATCGCCTGTTCTTCACCGAGAGCCCCGAGCATGCCCGAGAGGTCCTGGAACACTGCGTCGAGCGCGAGGTCGACACGGTGTTCGCCGGTGGGGGAGACGGCACCATCGTCGGGGTGATCAACACCCTGGTGGGCCTCCGCGAGCGGGCCGATCACCTGCCCGATGTCGGAATCCTGCGCCTGGGGACGGGCAACGCCCTCGCCCACTGGATGGGCAGTGGACGCCCGCTGCGCGACCTGCGCCGCTGGCGGAGCGGCCGGGTGCACCGGGCGGTCCCCGTGCGGATGGTGGTGGCCGAGGACACGCTGTTTCCGTTCGCCGGCCTGGGCTACGACGCGGCCATTCTCAATGACTACAACTGGCTGCGCCAGCGGGCCCGGGGGCGGTGGTGGGACCGGATGGCCCACGGGGTGCCCGGCTACCTGCTGGCCGGCTACCTGCGCACGCTGCCCAACTACCTGCGTCGCGACCCGGCCCGGGTCACGGTCTACAACCTCGGCGGCCCGGCCCAGCGCATCGGCCCCGACGGGCGCCCGGAGGGCGATCCCATCGACACCGGCGAGATCATCTACCAGGGGCCGGCCACGATGATCGGTGCGGCCTCGACCCCGCTCTACGGGGCCGGCATGAAGATGTTCCCCTTCGCCACGAGCCGGGCGGGTCGATTCCAGCTTCGGATCGCCGCCCTGACTCCGCTCGAGGCTGCCCGGAACCTCGTTCCCCTGTGGAAGGGGACCCTGCGCCACGAGAGGCTGCAGGATTTCTGGGTCGACCGGGTCCGCCTGGTGTTCGACGAGGCCATGCCCTACCAGCTCGGTGGAGAGGCGCGCGGCTACCGCCAGGAGATGACCTTCGGCCTGGCCGAGCACCCGGTGACCCTGGTGGGCCAGGCCTGAAGCTCGTCGGGGGCGTGGCGCGACCGGCGCGCCGAGGTGCGGGTCCGGCCGCCCCCCCCGCCGCCGACCGTGGGCGTGTTTCGCGGCCGGCGGAGTGGACCGTTCACGCCCGAGGATGGGCGAAGGGCAGGTCGAGGCGCTCGTCGGGCCGCCGAGGGATCGTCCTCGTCGTCGTCCTCGCGGCTGTCCGCGGCGGCGGCGTCCGGCCGCCCATGGCGGCGATCACCTGCCACCGCCGGGTCGCGGCCCGGTTGACCAGCAGCAGCAGGCCACCGACCAGGGCGAGGCTCCACGCCCCCACGATGGGGGCCGCGACGAGGAAGCCCCAACCGAACCAGCGGGAGACCCGCAGCGCGATGAGGGTGGCCATCACCGGGTCCATGAACAGGCTCAGGACAGCCCGCAGCACCCGCCCGCCATCCATGGGAAAGGCCGGCAGGAGGTTGAAGCTCCCGAGCACGAGGTTGAGCACCATCCACTTCTCCATCCCCGGCAGCCCCCCGAGGTGCGCCATCCACGCCACCGCCGCGAGGGTGAAGTTGACGAGGGGACCGGCCACCGCCACCACCACCTCGGGGAGCGGAGCGAGCTGTTCCAGCTCCATGCGGGCCACGCCGCCGAAGGGGTACAGCGTGATGTCCCGGGTCCGGATCCCGAACAGTCGACCGGCCAGGGCGTGTCCCAGCTCGTGGAGCACCACGGTTCCGAAGATGGCCCCCCAGAGCAGCAGCGCCCCGAGTGCCGCGATGACTCCACCCCGCAGCAGTTCGAACCCGAGCATCACCATGGCCAGCAGCACGAAGCTGCCGTGCAGGCGAATGGGGATGCGTTGGATGGTCAACAGGCGCACGTCCGACTCCCAGGCCGTGTCCTGAGCTTGGACACCACGCCCCGACCGACAAGGGCGGCAGGCGCGCGCCGGCGAGATGCCCCCGACGGCGGGCGCGTTATGCCGATGCGCGATGGGACTGCGCGATCGCCTCAAGCGCCGGGTACGCCGCCTGACCGGGGGCTCGGCACCGGTCGACCTTCCGCGGGCGGCTCGTCGGGAAGGGCTCGCCGCCCCGCCGGCTCCCACGAAGGATCCGGGCGAGGAACGGGCTGCCGCCGAACAAGCCGC
>RFKJ01000120.1 GCA_003694325.1 Deltaproteobacteria bacterium | reverse complement strand
GGCCCACGCCCAGCGCCGGCGATGCACCGAGACGATCAGCGGGACCCCCAGCGCGTAGCCCAGGGTCAGGTGGTGGGAGAACGGGCCCGAGACCTCGGGCTCGCCGCTGACCAGGCGCTGCACCACCGCCGCCATCCCGACCACCGCCGCCGCCGCCAACCCCGCCTCCTCCACCCGGCGGAGCCGCACCCCGGTCAGGGCCGGGACGACCAGCAGCGGCGCAAAGGGCCACAGCCGCCCGGGGACCTCGCGGATGGCAGCCAGCACCTCGTCCCGCCCCCCGCCCTGGGGAACGGCGAGCAGCAGCGCCAGGCCCAGCACGCCCAGAGCCGACGCCGGCTCTCGCATCCGCCGGCGGTCACCGCGAAGCAACGCCAGGCCCAGGCCCAGGCCGGTCGTCAGCTCGGTCGCGAAGGTCCCGGCCGCCAGGCCACAGAACATCAGGAGCAGCGCGGCAACGAACATCCAGCCGACCCCGCCGAGGGCAGCCCCTCCCCGGCGGCGGCGCGACGGCGACCGCCGGGGAGGGGACCCGCCATGGCCGTGTGGACGTTGATCCTGGACCCCCTCCTGAAAAGAGGTGGGTCCCGCGATGGCCGCTTGTCGGATCCTCGCCAGAGAGGCACGCCGTCCACGACCACCATCGGATCCCGAAGGATCGGAACACAGGGGCCAGCGATTCAGTCCGAATCACGAACCCGGCAGGGACTCGCAGTATACCCGACTGCATCGGTTCGCAGCCACGGGGCACGGTCACCCCGAATCGTCGGCCGGCCCGTTGTCGGCGTTGTCGGCACGGGCGCGACGGCGGGGCCGGCCCATTGCGGCTGCCCCGCGAGATCCTCCGGCGGGCGGCATGAAATTCTGGGGCGAGCAGCAGGAATCCGCTCAGGCATCCGGCTGTCGCCGCCACCGCCCGACCACCGAGCCGTCGGCCAGGGCCAGGGCGCGCTGGTAGACCTCGAGGGTGCTCGACGCCACCCTCTCCCAGGCGTAGTGGCGATGGACGTACCCCTGGCCCGTCTTGCCGCGGTGCAGCAGCTCGTCCTCGGAGGCGGCGACCACCCGGCGGAGCGCATCCACCCAGGCGTCCCGGCCCGGCGGTACCAGCCAGCCCGCCCCCAACCCGTCGAGCAGCTCGCGATGGGGGGGGATGTCGCTGAGCAGGACGGGGCGCCCGGCGGACAGCGACTCCATCGGGGCGAGCGGGAAGCCCTCCAGGCGGCTGGGGAGCACCAGGGCGCGGGCGTGGTGCAACAGGGCGTCCCGGCGAGCACCATGCAGCGGCCCGGTGAAGTGCACACCGGCCGGGGCCAGGTGCCGCAGGTGGCGGACGTAGCCGTCGCTGTAGGAGCTGCCGCCGACGACCAGCAACGGCAGGTCGATCCCCGAGGCACCGTAGGCCCGCAGCAGCCCCTCAATCCCCTTCTCGGGGACCAGCCGACCGAGCAACAGCAGGAACCCGAAGGGTCGCAGGCCGTCGATCCCGGCCGCAGACAGCGGCTGGTGCCGGATGGGCGAGACCCCATTGGGGATCCAGGTGGCGTCGACGCCGTAGTGCTCCCGGTAGTGGGCCGCGAGGTGGCGGCCGACGGCGATGACCTGGTGGGGGAAGGCCGCCGCCGCCCAGGCCCCGGCGCGGAGCGCCGCCCGGGCCACCACGCCCCACTTGTCGCGCTGCCAGTCGAGGCCGTGCACCGTCACCACGGTCGCCTTGCCCGCCAGCCGTGGCCACCACGACCACAGCGCCGGGCCGGTGGCGTGGACATGGACCACGTCGGCGTCCTCCAGGCAGCGGGGCATGGCCGCCCCGGTGTGGACGAAGGCCTCGAGGTGCTTGGTGTAGACCGTCCCGACGTCCACCAGCTCGACACCGCGCCGAAGCCCCCCACCATGGGGGTTGTAGCGCTTCCGGCAGACCACCCGGACCCGACATCCCTGTTGCGCGAGGCGTGGCGCCAGCTCGCCCACCGCCCGCTCGACGCCGCCGTCCGCCCCCCACGGCGCTCGCAGCCCGACCATCGCCACCCGCATCTCAGCCCCCGGCCGTCGTGGGGGACCCGGTCAGGGCCACCGGTTCGTCGAGGCCTGCGGCCCGCAACCTCCACCCCAGCTCGCGGAGCACGTAGCCCTGGAAGTCGTGGAGATGGTTGGTGGCGACGTCGTCACGCCGCTTGAAGCGCTGGGCCCGGGTGGCGTCGTCGAGCCAACGATACTTGCGGTTCCAGTAGCGATCCCAGGCACCGACGGCCGCCCGCTCCAACCGTTGCCCGCCGCGGCCCGCCAACGGGCCTTCCAACACCCGGGCGACCCGGCGGGTGGGCAGGGGCAGAGCCGCTGCGGCGCGCGCCCGGGACCAGGCCAACCCCGGTACGAAACGCTCTGCCCAGGCGTTTTCGACCAGCAGCCGGTGGCACTCCTCGGGCCCGTACATCGGCACCGCCGTGGCCAGCTCCACCGCCGTGAACACGTTGCGGTCGTCCACCTGCGGCCGGTCGGTGGCCAGCAGGTAGTTGGTGCAGAACAGCTCGCGCACCGGACGTGGCCAGGAGCGCCGCATCGCCTGCAGCATCGACTTCAGCGTCCACACCCGGCCGGGCTGGACCAGCAGCAGGAAGTCGACGTCGTCCTGGCGGGCAGCGCTGCCCTTGGACAGCCCGCCGGTGATCAGCACGCCCCGCACGAAGGGCAGCCGCGCCAGGAAGGACGAGGCCATCGCCGCCAGGGGCCACAGCCGCTCGGCGTTGCGGGCGCGTTGCCGCCGCCGGGCGATGCCATCACCGCGCCCCGGGCGGAAGCACCACTCCTCCCGAACCTGCACCAGCCCCCGGGCGGCCAGGGTCGCCAGCGCACCATCGACCTTCCGGGCCGCGTCCGGGTCGGTCCCGCCCACCAGCCCGGCCAGTTCCACCCGGCGGAGGGGGTGGTGGAAGACGTCGAAGTACAGGACCATCCGCAGCACCGCGCGCTCCGTCGGCCCCAAGGCGGCGGCACCACCCGGGAACGAGCGCGAGGAGCGGTTCGCGGAGGCTGCAGGGGCAGAGGGCTGGGATGGCACGGGGAACCGCTCGTGACGAGAACCGCTTGCGACGAGGCGAAAGCCGGGGCCTCGCCTCTTCAGGATGGCTCGACCGGGCCCCCTGGGATGGGCCGGCCACCCTCCGGTTGCCGAGGCACGAAGCCCGGGGGGCCGCTCGGCATCGTAGCCCGCGCACCGTTAGACCGCGCCCCGAGGAGTTCACGGAACGATGCGTCCCATGGAACAGGCCATCATCGCCGCCTACCTGGCGGTCATCGGGCTCCTGAGCGCCTACGGCCTGCATCGCTTCTACATCTCGGCGGTCTACCAGCGCTTCCGGCAGGCCCACCCGAGACCGCTGTCACCCGGCGCCCGGCCGGTCGTCACGGTCCAGCTCCCCGTCTTCAACGAGCGCAACGTCGTCGAGCGGCTCATCGACGCCGCCTGTTCCCTGCGCTGGCCCGCCGACCGGCTGGAGATCCAGGTCCTCGACGACAGCACCGACGACACCACCGACGTCGCCCGGGCCGCCGCCGCCCGGTGGCGCGCCCGCGGCGTCGACGTCAAGGTGCTGCACCGCACCGACCGCACCGGCTTCAAGGCCGGGGCGCTGGAAGCCGGGGCCGCCGTCGCAAGGGGAGAGCTGCTCGCCGTCTTCGACGCCGACTTCCTGCCGCCGCCCGACTTCCTGGAGCGCGCCGTCCCCTACTTCGACGGCTTCGGCGACCAGGGTGAACAGCGCGTCGGCATGGTCCAGGCCCGCTGGGGCCACATCAACGAGGGCGCCAACCTGCTCACCCGCCTGGCCGCCGTCCTGCTCGACGGCCACTTCGTCGTCGAGCACACCGCCCGCCACCGCAGCGGCCGCTTCTTCAACTTCAACGGCACCGCCGGCATCTGGCGGCGGGCCTGCATCGCCGACGCCGGCGGCTGGCAGCACGACACCCTGACCGAAGACCTCGACCTGTCGTATCGCGCCCAGCTCCGCGGCTGGCGCTTCGTCTTCCTGCGGGACCAGGTCGTCCCCGCAGAGCTGCCCGCCGACATGCGCGCCTACAAGATCCAGCAGCACCGCTGGGCCAAGGGCACCATGCAGACCGCCCGCAAGCTCGCCCGGCCCATCCTCGTGAGCGACCAGCCGCTGCGGGTCAAGGCCGAAGCCCTGGTCCACCTCTCCAGCAACCTCGCCTACCCCCTGGTCATCGTCATGGCGCTGCTGCTGCCGCTGGCGGTGGCGGCCCGGGGTCACGGCGACCTCGCCGAAGCCCTGTTCCTCGACCTGCCCGCCTTCGTCCTGGCCAGCGTCTCCATCGCCGTCTTCTACCTGCTGGCCGAACGCGACGCCTGGCCCGGCGCCTGGCGCGCCCGCATGTGGCGCATCCCCCTGACCATGGCGCTCGGCATCGGCATGGCCGTCAACCAGACCCGCGCGGTCATCGAGGGTCTGTTCGGCCGCGACGTCACCTTCGCCCGCACCCCCAAGGCCGGACAGCAGACCCTGCGCCGCTACCGCCTGGCCGTCGGCTGGACCCCACTGTTCGAGCTGGCCTTCGCCGCCTACTACGCCGCCGCCATCGGCTGGGCGCTGGTCCAGGGCTACTGGGCCAGCCTGCCGTTCATGCTGCTGTTCGGCTGGGGCTTCGCCTTCGTGGGGTGGTCGAGCCTGCGGGCGGGGTGGGCGCGGGGGTGAGTGGACGAAGCGCGGTGGGTCTGGTCAGGGCTCGGCGGCGATGGTTCCCGTCGCGATCCCCGTGATTCCATCGAAGCTGTCGGTGTCCAGCCACGCTTCGATGCTCAGTTCCACCAGGTCGAGGGGACTGTGATCGGTGTCGTCGAGGAAGCCGGAGACGCCCCCCCTCACGACCGCCTCTCCTCCTCCGTGCTCGGCGACCCAGGCCGCCACCCGGTCGGCCATGTCGTCCGGAAGGGCTTCGACTGAATCAAGTCTCAGGTCGAACCACGTCCCCTCGTCATCGTTGGACGAGACCTGGACCGTCCCTTCACCGGCGACCGAGAACGACCCATCGTCGGAGACCGCCGACCAGCTCACCGGCAGGTCGAGGTAGTCCTCGTCCATCCAGCAGACGTTTTCCGGGCGCTGCCGCTGCACCACATCACCGTCCAGGCTGATGTCGATCCGGATCACATCGAAGGACCCCGATCGATCCGGATCCCAGACCACCGACCAGTCGCGGTGACCGACGCGAGCGAGCACGTCTTCGGCTGAGAACCCCATGGGTACATCATCGTCCGGGGCCAGCACCTCGATGGCCTCTCCGGTGCATTCGATGAACACCGGACCCGTCGAGCAGCCGGCCAGCGCGAGCCAGGCCGGGAGGAGCAGCGCGATCGTGGGCATCACATGACTCCGAGGATCCAGGGTGATCGGGCGAAGCGCGGTCGGTCCGGTCAGGGAACGACTGCAAGCGTACCTCGCGCCACGGTGCCCCATCCACTGAAGCTGTCAGTGTCCAGATACGCGTGGACGCCCAGTTCGACCAGGTCCAAGGGACTGCGGCCTGCATCGCTGAGGAAGCCGACGATGCCCGCCCTCACTTCGGGATCGCCCCCTCCGTGCTCGGCGGCATAGGACGCCACCCGGTCCGAAATGTCGTCCGGCAGTTCCTCCACTGCACTGTAGCCGAGGTAGACCCGGGTCCCCTCGTCATCGTTGGAGGTGACCCAGACCGTGCCTTCACCGGCAACCGAGAACGACGCATCATCCGAGACAGCGGACCAGCTCACGGGAAGGTAGAGAAACTCTTCGTCGGGCCAGACGCAGAGGTCCGGATCCGCGCGGGTCCGATGGACCACGTCACCGGTCAGGGCGAGGTCGAGCTGAATCGTGTCAAAGGACCCCGCGAAGTCGGGATCCCAGGCCACCGACCAATCTCGGTGACCCACGCGTTCCAGCACATCTTGGGCTGAGAATCCCAGCACATCGTCGTCCGGGGCCAACACTTCGATGTCCTCTCCGCTGCAGTCGATGAACACCGGGCCCGTCGAGCATCCTGCCAGCGCGAGCCAGGCCGGGAGGAGAAGCGAGAAGGCAGGCATCACATGACTCCGAGGATCCAGGTTGCGTGGGCGTTCGCCTTCGCAGCCCAGTGCGTCGAGTAGAACCCGCTCCAGCCCGACCACACGCCCGTCACGTAGGCATGATCTCCCGTGTTGCACCAGTCGTCGCCACAGAAGTAGATGGGAGATCCAGAGTGCCCATGTCCACCATCGAAGTCCGTGTGCCACGCGCCAGTGAGGATGTGCGTGTGGATGGATTCCATCTGGTGGGACAGGTAGAATCCACTCAGGGATGGTTCAGCAACACCGGGACGCTCATTCGGGTTGCAGGTCGACGACGGGGGAGAGTCCCACGGAAAGGCGATGTTGTGCTGGTCGATGCTCTTGACGTAGCTGTCGGAGTACCCTGCGACCCACATGTACCCATGCCCATCGATGGTCGGGAGGGCGATGACCGCCAGGTCATGGGCCGGAGTCCAGGTACCGCCGACATAGTCGGAATCCTTGGTCACATTGGTTGCCACCGCACAATCGGCACCCGAACAGCCGTTACCCTGCGAGCAGACGGTGATAGTCCCGGGGGGGAAACGCACGCCGTCGTCATCCACGACACAGTGGGCGGCCGTGAGCACCGCCCCAGTCTGCAGGAACACGCCACCACAATACTGGTCGCCACCGTCCACATCCGTGACCACCAGCGCAGCGGTCTTCTGCCGGTCTGTCAGCGAAGTGCTTCGCTGGCGGTCATCGTCCCCGTCGTGCAGGT
>RFKJ01000119.1 GCA_003694325.1 Deltaproteobacteria bacterium | reverse complement strand
GGTAGGAGGTCTACCAGTGTCCTCGCCTCGCGACCGGCTCCTGCGCCACCCCAATGTCCGCGTCGGCGGCGCGCTGGTGCTGGTGGTGGCCCTGCTGGCGGCCTTCGGCCCCCTGGTGGCGCCGCGTGATCCCATCGCCCAGGACATCGTGCACGGCCTGACCGACGACGGCGCCCCGGTCGGCCCCTGTGCCGAGTACTGGCTCGGGACTGACGCTCTGGGGCGGGACGTGCTCAGTCGGCTGCTGGTCGGCGCCCGGGTCTCGCTGCTGGTCGGGGCGGCGGCCACCGGCATCTCGCTGGGCATCGGCGTGCTGGTCGGCCTGCTGTCGGGCTGGTACCGCGGCTGGCTGGACACCATCGCCATGCGGGCCGTCGACGTCATCCTCTCCTTCCCCTTCCTGTTGCTGTGCATCGCGCTGGTGGGGGTGCGGGAGGAGCCGGGACTGTCGACGGTGTACCTCGTGCTGGGGCTGCTCGGCTGGACGACCATGGCCCGCGTCGTGCGCAGCAAGGTGTTGGCCGAGCGGGAGAAGGAGTACGTCGAGGCTGCCCGGGCCATGGGGATGACCGACCTGCGCATCATGTTCCGGGAGGTCCTCCCCAACGTCATCGGTCCCGTGATGGTGCTGGCCACGCTGGGCATCGCGGCCACCATCCTCGCCGAGAGCGTGCTGTCCTACCTGGGGCTGGGAGTACCACCGCCCACCCCCTCCTGGGGGGCGATGATCGCCGAGGGGCAGGCGTGGTACCGGCTGGCACCGCGACTGATCTTCGTTCCCGGCTCGTGCATCCTGCTGACCGTGCTCGGCTTCAACCTGCTCGGGGAGGGGCTGCGTGATGTGCTCGATCCTCGGTCCTGAGCAAGGGTGGCGCCGCGCCGGGGTGCTGGTCCTCGTCGGCATGTCCATGGCGCTGGCCCCCGGCTGCTCGATGCCGGAGCGCGGCCCGAGGCGCCAGGCCTTCGGCCACGACTCCCCCGTCTACGGCGGCCGCTTCGTGTTCAGCGCCGAAGACGACGTGCGGACCCTCGACCCGGCGGTCGGCTACGACTCGGACTCCTGGAACCTCGAACACCTCATCTTCGACACCCTGCTGGCCTACGACGACGACGTCCAGCTCGTGCCCTCGCTGGCCTCGTCCTGGGAGGTCGACGAGCGGGGCCTGGTCTACACCTTCCACCTGCGCGACGACGTGCGCTTCCATACGGGCAGGCTCATGGTCGCCGACGACGTGGTGGGCTCCTGGAACCGGCTGTTCGACCCGGCGCTGGCCAGCCCGGCGACCGACTTCTTCGGCGTCATCCAGGGGGCCGATGCGGTCATGGAGGGCCGAGCCGACCGGCTCTCCGGCCTGGTCGCGCTCGACCCGCACACCGTCCAGGTGACGCTGGATCATCCCGACAGCACCTTTCCCAACATCGTCGCCATGATGTTCGGGGCCATCATCCCGCCGGAGGTGGCCGCCGAGTTGGGGGATCGCTTCGCCCTGACCCCGGTGGGCACCGGGCCCTTCCAGGTGACCGAGCGAGCGGTCGGAGAACACACACTGCTGACCGCCTTCGATGACTTCTGGCAGCCGGGGCTTCCCTACCTCGACGAGGTCGAGTTCCTCGCCGGCTACCCGCGCAGCCTGGCCTTCATGAAGCTCGAAAACGACGAGATCCACGAGGTCGATCGCCTGACCAGCCCCGACTACCTGTGGCTGAAGCACAACCCGGCGTGGCGCCGGCAGCTCTACGAGTACCCCGCTGTCGACACCTACGGCGAGTTGATGAACACCGAGATGCCGCCGTTCGACGACGTGTGGTTCCGGCGCGCCGTGTCCACCGCCATCAACCGCGACAAGCTGCGCAAGCTCCGCAACGGCCGGCTGCGCCCCACCGTGAGCTGGGTGCCGCCGGCCCTGCCCGGCTTTGCCGACTGGGACAAGCTGACGCCGGAAGAGCGGGCCGACTTCCAGTACCAGCGCTATGACCCCGACCTGTCGCGAGAATGCCTGGCGAAGAGTCGCTACGCCGACGGCCTGTCCGAACCGCTGACCTACTGGGCGGTGGACACCGAGGGGTCGCTGGTGACCGCCATGTCCATCCAGCAGGATCTCGCCGCCGTGGGGATCCCCATGGAACTGAAGCTGGTCACCCTGTCCACCTACTTCACCGCCTCGGGGAGGCGCAAGACCGTCCCCTTCGCCTACGCCGCCTGGGTGATGGACTTCCCGCACGAACGGAACTTCCTGGAGTCCCGCTTCCACTGCAGGATGATCTCCGACGAGAACTCGACCAACGACAGCTTCTACTGCAACCCCGAAGTCGACGCCCTGTTGGACCGGGCCGCCCGCACCATGGACGAAGGACAAGCGCGAGAACTGTACTGGCAGGCGCATCGCATCATCGCCCGGGACGCGCCCTATGCGTTCGAGTACCACTCGACCGCGCTGAGCGTGACCCAGCCCTACGTCAAGGGCTTCCGTGCGCACCCCGTCTACAACCGAGACATGCGCGAAGCGTGGCTCGACCTGCCCGAGGGGCGGCCCACCCCCGACCGGGGAGGGGCGCCATGAGCGCCTGGCTGGTCCGTCGCCTGGGATGGGCGCTGCTCACCCTGTGGCTGGTGCTGTCCGGCAGCTTCCTGCTGGCCTACGTCGTGCCCGCCGACCCGGCGCGCCAGATGGCCGGTCCGCACGCATCGCCGGAAGTCATCGAGCGCATCGAGGCCGAACACCACCTCGACGAGCCGCTCCTCGTCCAGTACGGCTATTACATGCGCGGCGTGGTCCGCGGGGACCTCGGCCGCTCCTACCGCACCGACGAACCGGTCACCGCCGCCCTGGCCCGGGCCGTGCCCAACACCGCCCTGCTCGCCGTCGGCGCCTCCATCTTCCAGATCCTGGTCGGCATCCCCATCGGGCTGTTCGCCGCCCTGCGCAAGCGCAGCCTGGCGGATCTGTCGGCCATGGCCTTCGCCCTGCTGGGCATCAGCGCGCCGACCTTCCTGACCGGCCTCGGCCTGCTCTACGTGTTCGGCTACCAGCTCGATCTCGTGCCCCTGGGCGGCCGGGGCGAGGGTCTGTTCGACCTGCTGCGTTCCGCCCTGCTGCCGTCCATCACGCTGGGTATCGCCGGTGCGGCCTACTACTCCCGGCTCACCCGCGGCGAGTACCTGGAGGTCGCCGGCCGCGACTTCATGCGCACCGCGCGTGCCAAGGGGCTGCCCGAGGTGCGCGTGGTCCTCCGCCACGGCATGCGCAACGCCCTCATCCCGGTCATGACCTTCTTCGGCGTCGACCTGGGTGCCATGCTCGGCGGCGCCGTCGTCACCGAGAAGATCTTCGCCTGGCCGGGCATGGGCCGGCTGGCCGTGGACGGTGTGCTCAACCAGGACACGCCGGTCATGCTGGGTGCTGTGCTGGTCGCCAGCACCTTCATCGTGCTGGCCAACCTCGTCGTCGACGTGCTCTACGCGGTGCTGGACCCGCGGATCCGGGTGGGGTGAGGGTGTGGGTGCACGGCGTCGCAGCCATCACTCACGGAAGTCTCTCCAGATCCCCTCGGCCACCATCTGGTCGATGATCCAGTTCAGCGTGTCGCGACAGCACACGTCGGGATCGTCCTTGACGGAGTAGCAGGGCTCGAAGCACTCATAGTCGTAGTAGTTGAAGAATCCGTTTGCGTAGCACTTCTTTTCTTCATCGGTCTCCAGCGTGTCGAGCGCCCAGTGGTCTTCCGGGTTGCACTCCGTGCACGATGGATTTGACGCTGCCGCGTCCTGGCGGCCCTCGCCCTCGAGG
>RFKJ01000118.1 GCA_003694325.1 Deltaproteobacteria bacterium | reverse complement strand
GCCCCCCGTCCACGCCCCGAACACGCGACGCTCCAAACGCACGACGACGCGGCCACCGCCCCCGTTTCCTCGGGGCGGCGCGCCGCGTCGCGTGCCAGAGAGCCCGGTGACCGGGCCCCGCGCTGGTCCTAGATCTTGCCCTGGAGCTGGAAGCCGATGACCAGCGCGTAGATGACCAGGGACTCGATGAGGGCGAGGCCGATGATCATCGGGGTGAACAGCTTGCCGGAGGCCTGCGGGTTGCGGGCGATGCCCTCCAGGGCAGCGGCGGCGGCACGACCCTGGGCCAGCGCTCCGCCGAGGGCGGCGACGCCGATGGCGATGCCCGCGCCGATGGCGACGTAGCCCTTCCACATGTCGGCACCACCGTCCTGCGCGAACGCCGGGGTGGACACCATGAGGAGGGCGGCCACGACGGGCAGCACGGTGGACAGCTTGGACTTCATCGGATCCTCCACGGGGGGGAAGGGGTGTGGGTGCTCGAACTCAGTGGTCGTCGTGAACGATCGACATCGAGAGGTAGATGATGGACAGCAGCGTGAACACGAAGGCCTGCAGGAAGGACACGAAGATGCCCAGGCCCAGGAAGATGCTCGGGATGGCGACCTTGGTCAGGTCGGACATGATGCCCAGCACCATGTGGTCGCCGACGATGTTGCCCATCAAGCGAAGCGACAGCGAGCCGGGGCGGATGACCAGCAGGCCGAGCAGCTCGATGCCCATGATGAGCGGCGCCAGCCAGATGACCGGGCCGGCCATGTGCTTGAGGAAGGGGCCCGCGTTGCGACCGAGGCCCACCCCCAGGTAGACGAGCACCACGACCAGCGCCATCGCGAAGTTGTTGCTGATGTTCTCCGTCGGCGGCAGCATGCCCGGCAACAGGCCGAGCAGGTTGCAGAACAGGATGTAGATGAACAGCGCGCCGAACAGCGGGAAGAACTTCCGCGTGTCGCGCTCGTCCAGCATCGAGCCGGCGAGGTTGCGGATCGACGAGACGTAGATCTCGAACAGGTTGCGCAGCGAGAACCCGCTGGCCGGCACGTACTGGAGGGTGCCGCCCTTGGCGCGGGCCTTGTCCAGGCCGGCGCGGGCGCCCAGCGCCAGCAGGATGAGGACGGCGCAGACCAGCCAGCTCCCGAACACGGTGATGGCGATGTGCCCTTCGTGGTCGTGGATGCCGAGCGGGGCGAGGAGCGACCCGTCGAAGACGCCGGGGATGAGCTGGAACCACGAGGCGAACTTGTCGGACACCATGGCCCCCGAGGGGACCAGCGCGCCCACCAGTCGCGGCAGGAGGTCGAGGAGGGTGGAGAGCATCTCAGGCCTCGCTCATGGCGGCGAACTGGCCCACGGCCAGCACCACGGCGTGCAGGAGGATGGAGAAGACGACGACCGAGCCCCCCAGCAGGACGGCTTCGACCGGGAAGAGCTGCACGAGGCCCCACACCATGCAGCCGATGCCCACCAGCTTGGTCGCGATGAGGAAGGCCGGCACGGCGTCGGTGCGGCCGTCGGCGACGACCGCGAACAGCCGCCGGACCGCCAGCGCCCACAGGCCGAGGTTGACCAGCATCACCGCGGCGCTCACCCCGATCCCCACCGCGAGATCGGGCCGTCCCATGACCGCGGCGAGCGACGCCATCCCCACCCCAAGGGTGGCGGCGCTACCGGCGATCGTCGGGAGGGTCACCGTCATCGGAGGACCAGAACTCCTGCACCCCGCGCACGAGGCGTGTCGTGCCGATGGCGAGGCCGAGGAGGGAGAGAACGAGGAGGAAGGTGGGAGCGGTGTCGAAACGGCGGTCCAGCCAGGCTCCAGCGAGCACGCCGAGGGTGACCGTGACGGCCAGCTCGGTGGCCAGGGAGATCGCGCCTGCCATCCGGCGGAGGAACTCGGGATCGATCATCCCGGGACCCGGCGCGGGGTGGCGATTGCGAAGGAGCGGCGCACTAACGCCACCTTCCGATCTCGTCCACCGACGTCACCTGCCCCTCACGCTGTCGCGCAGGGCGGCCTCGAGCGCCTCCACCAGCGCGTCGAGTTCGGTGTCGGTTAGGATGGCCGGGAGGAACACGGCTTCGTACTGGCTGGGCGGCAGGTACACGCCGCGATCGAGGGCGGCCCGGTGGAAGTGCCCGAACGCCTCCATGTCGCAATCCTGGACCTCGGCAAAGCAGGTCGGCGCCTCCGGACGGAAGAAGATGGTGAACATCGAACCGACCCGGTTCATCGACAGCCTCAGCTCGGTGAGGGTCGGGGCGAGCCCCGCTTCGAGCCGCTGGCCGATGGCCTCGAGCCGTGCATAGACGTCCGGAGTGAGGCGCCGAAGGGTGGCCCGACCCGCGGCGACGGCGACCGGGTTCCCCGACAGCGTACCGGCCTGGTACACCGGTCCCGCCGGGGACAGGTGCTGCATGATCTCCCGTCGCCCGCCGAACGCCGCCAGCGGCAGGCCGCCGCCGACGATCTTGCCCAGGCACACCAGGTCGGCGTCGATGCCGTAGCGCTCGCAGGCCCCGCCGCGCGCCACCCGGAAGCCGGTCATCACCTCGTCGACAATGAGGAGGGTGCCATGGTCCCGACAGGCCGCGGCCAGTCCGTCGAGGTAGCCGTCGGCGGGCACGATGCAGCCCATGTTTCCGGGGACGGCCTCGAGAATGACGCAGGCCACGTCCACTTCGTCGAGGATCCGCTCGACGGCCGCCAGGTCGTTGAACGGGGCGGTCCGAGTGAGCGCGGCGACCGCCGCGGGGATCCCGGGGGAGCCGGGGCGGGCGAAGGTCGCGACCCCCGACCCCGCGGCCACCAGGACGGCGTCGTGGGCGCCGTGGTAGCAGCCATCCAGCTTGATGACCACGTCGCGGCCGGTGGCCCCGCGCGCCAGGCGGATGGCGTGCATGGTGGCCTCGGTCCCCGACGAACACAGGCGGACCTGTTCCACTGCCGGGTGGGCCGCGCAGAGTTCTTCGGCGAACAGCACCTCGGCTTCGGTGGGGCAACCGAAGCTGGTGCCGTCCCGCATCACCGTCACGACTTCGTCGATGATGTCCGGGTGGGCGTGGCCGAGGATCAGCGGGCCCCAGGATCCGACCAGGTCGAGGTAGCGGTTGCCGTCGACATCCTCGATCCACGCCCCGCTGCCACGACGCATGAACGGGGGATCGCCGTCCACGGCGGCAAAGGCGCGGACTGGTGAGTTCACGCCACCGGGGATGACCTTGCGGGCGCGTTCCAGCAGGGACTCGCTACGGGGCAGACCGGGCATGATGGCTCCTCCCGCCGGCCCCCTATCCCTGCCGGCCCGGTTCAACCGCCGCAGGCTCCCCACATCCCGGCGCTCTCGTGCTGGGCGTCGGCCAGGTCGTCCCGGAACAGGTCCTCGAAGGCGTCGTTGGGTTCGTAGATCATGACCTCGGCGTAGCCGCCGCGCAGCAAGGCTCGCTGCAGGAAGTCCTCGTCCCGGGTTCCGACGAACAGGTAGGCCAGCGTCCGGTCATAGGGGTCCAGGCAGTCCTTGTCGAAGGTCAGCCAGACCTCTCCCCCCTGCAGGCGTTCCGCCGTGAATGCCATCGCTTCGGGGCCGTAGCACTCCTGCTCGGCGTCCCCGTAGCCCATCTCCGGCGTGTTCACGCCGATGAACCGGATCTTCTCGGAGCCCTGGCTGGTGGTGGCGTAGATGGTGTCGCCATCCACGACGTAGTCCACCCGCGCCAGCTCCGGCGCCCGGCAGGCCCCGTCGACCTGCGGCAGGACCGACGGATCGATGTCGGCGAGGGTGGACCCCGGCTGGCCGCCATCCCCGGGATCGACCACGCCATCCCCGGTGTCGTCCTCCGGCGGCATCGGGCGGCAGGCCAGCGCCGCCAGCACCAGGAGGATCACGGGTGGTCCCGTGCCTGGAGGCGGGCCCGCCGGCGTTGCAGGGCGGGGTCGTCGTCGCCGTCTTCCAGCTCGGCCAGGGCCTGCGGCACGCGGTCCAGGGCTTCGAGGGCGGTGGCGATGCCCAGCCGGGCGAGGGAACGGTCGGCGTCGACCTGGGCGCGACCGAGGGCCTGACTGTAGTGATCGTAGGCGGCAGCCGGATCATCCACCAGCGCCATCCGTCCCAGCGCCAGCTTGGCGGCGACGAAGGTCGAGTCGTGGTCCGCGGCTTCCTGGAGGGCTGCCGCCGCCCGGTCGCGCAGCCCGGCGTCGAGGTAGGCCAGCCCGGCGTCGAGCTGCCAGCGCCCGACCCGGGGGGAATCCGGCGCAGCCGCCGCCGCGGCCTGCCAGGCTTCTGCCGCCCGAATGGGATCCTGCAGGTAGAGCTGGTAGAGGGTGCCGAGGCGATCCAGGGCCTGCGCCGCGCGGTCCGTGTCCGGGTGGGTGTGGGCGTAGCTGCGCAACAGCTCCACCGCCCGCTGGGGGTCGTGGCCGTCCACCGACGCCAACAGGGCGGCCTGCCAGGCCGCGTCGTCCCGCACCTTGGGCGACACCGCCGAGCGGGCGATCTCCAGGTAGGCATCCACCGCCGCCGCGGCATCCCCCCCAGCGGCGAGCGCCGCCGCCCGATCCAGCGACAACGGCGACCACCGACTGAACGCCGCGCCGACTGCCAGCAACCCCACCAGGGCCACCAAGATCCCCCGGCGGAGCACGAAGATCAGCTCGTCCGGGTACAGCAGCGCTTTCGGTCCGGTACGCATCGACGCGCACGGTAATCGTGGAACGTCACGACAGCAACCGACCCTCCTGGTTGTCCACCGAGTTGTTCACAGGCTGCTCACCCCTGCTCGCGGTGCGATCCGGAGTCTTCCACAGCGTCGCGATTCGACGATCTACCGATGAATCGCCAGCGCGTTCGAAGGGTCCGCTGCGGCGGTCTCCGACGATGTCCCCACCGGTTGCCCGAAACTTCCCCACATCGCGCCCCGGCAGCGGGTAGCTCGATGTTCCACGCCGTCCCGCGACCGCGCGGTCGCCGCCGCGCGGCCCGCCGTGCAGGCGACTTGCCGGTGTCCCCCAGGTCCCGGGCTTCTCGCCGGGGCCCGCTCCGAGAAGGAGGTCCCCCGAGGCCTACTCCTCCGTCCCGTCGTCCTCCTCGACGACCCGGGCCAGGCTCACGATGCGCTCCCCCTCCTCGACCCGCATCAGCGTCACCCCCTTGGTGTTGCGGCCGCTGATCCGGATGGTGTTCACCGGCGTCTTGATGACCCGCCCGGTGTCGGTGATCAACATGACGCGGTCGGTGTCGGCCACCTGCACCGACCCGACGACCGGACCGTTGCGCTCGTCGGTCACGATGTTGATGATCCCCGAACCGGCCCGCCCCTGGACCCGGTATTCGCTGATCGGCGTCCGCTTGCCGTAGCCGTTCTCGGTGACCGTGAGCAGCAGCAGGTCGGGATCGGGGTCCACCATCCGCATCGAGGCGATCTCGTCACCCTCCTCCAGCTTGATGCCCCGGACGCCCCGGGCGATGCGCCCCATGTGCCGGACATCGGAGTCGGGGAAGCGGATGCACTTGCCCGAGCGCGTGGCGATGAACACGTGCTGGTCGCCCGTGGCCTTGACCACGGTCAACAGGGCATCCCCCTCGGCGCAATCGTAGGCCCGCAGGCCGTTGCTGCGGAGGTTCCTGTACTCCGACAGCACGGTCCGCTTGACCAGTCCGCGCCGGCTGCAGAACACCAGGTCGACGTCGTCGCGGAACTCGTCGATGCTGATGACGGCGGCGATCTCGTCGTCCGGCTCGAGGTTGACCAGGTTCACCAGCGGGGTCCCCCGCGCGGCCCGGCCCGCCTTGGGGACCTGCCACACCGGCACGCCGAACATCCAGCCGTGGGTGGTGAAGATCAGCAGCGTGCTGTGGGTGTTGGCGATGAAGATGTCGCGGATCGAGTCCTCGTCGCGGGTGTTCATCCCCTTCTTGCCGAATCCCCCGCGGCGCTGCTCGGCGTACTCGTGCTGGCTGGTCCGCTTGATGTAGCCGGCCACCGAGAGGGTGAGGACGGCGTCCTCCGGGGCGATGAGGTCCTCGATGGACATCTCCCCCGAGTCCTCGGTGATCCGCGTGCGGCGCTCGTCGGCGAACTTCGCCTTCACCTCCAGCAGCTCTTCGGTGATGACCTGCTTCAGCCGCGCCTCGCTGCCGAGGATCTCGCGGTACTCGGCGATGCGGGCCGTCAACTCCGCCTGCTCGTCCAACAGCTTCTGCCGCGACAACCCGGTCAACCGTCGCAGGCGCATGTCGAGGATGGCCTGCGCCTGCCGCTCGCTGAACTCGAACTCGGCCATCAGGCCGTCGCGCGCCTCGTCGTCGTCGCCGCTGGCCCGGATGATCTCGATGATGCGATCGATGTGGTCGAGGGCCTTGAGGAGCCCCTCCACCAGGTGCAGCCGGTCGAGCGCCTGGCGCAGGTCGAACCGGGTCCGCCGCACCACCACGTCCCGACGATGCGCCAGGTAGTGCTCCAGCATCTCCTTGAGGGTCAGCACCATCGGCCGGTTGTGGACGATGGCCAGCAGGATCACGCCGAAGGTGCTCTGCAGGGCGGTGTGCTTGTAGAGGTGGTTGAGCACGATCTCCGGCACGACATCCCGCCGCAGCTCGATCACCACCCGCATCCCGGTGCGATCGGACTCGTCCCGCAGCGCGGTGATGCCGTCGATCTTCCGGGCCTTGACCAGCCGGGCGATCTCCTCGATGAGCCGCGCCTTGTTGACCTGGTAGGGCAGCTCGTCGATGACGATGCGGGTCTTGCCGTGGTCCATGTCTTCGAAGAAGGCGTTGCCCCGGACGATGACCCGTCCCCGCCCCGTGGTGTAGGCGTCGTAGATCCCCTTGCGCCCGTAGATGGTCCCCGCCGTCGGGAAGTCCGGGCCGGGCACGTGCTCCATCAGGCCTTCGACATCGATGTCGGGGTCTTCGAGCAGGGCGACCGCTGCGTCGATGATCTCCCCGAGGTTGTGGGGCGGGATCTTCGTCGCCATCCCGACGGCGATGCCGTCGCTGCCGTTGACCAGCAGGTTGGGGTAGGCCGCCGGCAGCACCGTGGGCTCGTCCACCGTGCCGTCGAAGTTGGGGGAGAAATTGACGGTCTGCTTGTTGATGTCGTCGCCGAGGAGCGTCTCGGCGAGGCGGGTCATCCGCGCCTCGGTGTACCGGTAGGCGGCGGCGGGGTCCCCGTCGACCGACCCGAAGTTGCCCTGGCCATCGACCAGCGGGTGCCGCATGTTCCAGGGCTGGGCCAGGCGGACCAGGGCGTCGTAGACCGCGGCGTCGCCGTGGGGGTGGTACTTCTTGAGCACCTCGCCGACCACGCCGGCGCACTTGCTGTAGCGCTTGTTGGCCCGCAGCCCCTCCTTCCACATGGCGAACAGGATCCGCCGGTGGACCGGCTTGAGCCCGTCGCGGACGTCGGGCAGGGCCCGCCCGATGATGACCGACATCGAGTAGTCGAGGTAGCTCGACCGCATCTCCTGCTCGATGTCGATCGGGACGAGGGTCTTCGCGAAGTCAGGGGTCTGCGGGTCGGACACGGCAGGCTCCGGTCGGGAAGGAACCATGGTGGCGCCGCACCAGGGCGGGGGCGCGCGGGGGAACAACGCCACGTAACGCGAGCGGGGGTGGCGTTCCGCCCCGAAGGCCGGCGAGTACGGGGCCGGCGGGGTGGCGCCGGGGGAGGGCGCGCGAGCGGCCGCGCCGTTC
>RFKJ01000117.1 GCA_003694325.1 Deltaproteobacteria bacterium | reverse complement strand
GACCTGGATCGCCCCCTCCTCGCTGCTGGTCTTCGACCACAGCACGCGGCGGGTCGCCCTGCTCCACGACGGCGACGAGGCCGAGCGGGCCGCCCTGCGCCGCGACATCGTCTACGCCCTGCGCGGCCCGGTCCCCCCGCGCCGGGCTCCGGGAGGCTTCACCTCGCCCGTGCCCACCTTCGACCAGGCGGGCTTCGAGGCGAGCGTCGAGGCGGTCCAGCGCCACATCCGGGCCGGCGACGTGTTCCAGCTCGTGCTCTCGGCGCGCCTGGAGGGCGCCTGCGACCTCGACCCCTTCGAGGTCTACCGGGCGCTGCGCCTGCTCAACCCCTCGCCCTACATGTTCTTCTGCGCCCTGCCGGACGGGGTGCACACCATCGGCTCCTCGCCCGAGGCGCTGGTCCGGCTGGAGGGACGGACGGCCACCCTGCGGCCCATCGCCGGGACCCGCCCCCGGGGTGCCGACCCCGCCGCGGACGCCGCCCTCGCCGACGAGTTGCTGGCCGACGACAAGGAGCGGGCCGAACACGTCATGCTGGTCGACCTGGCCCGCAATGACCTGGGCCGCGTCGCCGCCGCCGGCACGGTGCGGGTGGAGCCCTACCGGATCATCGAGCGCTACAGCCACGTCATGCACACCGTCAGCGGGGTCGAGGCCCGGCTCGCCGACGGGCTCGATGCCTTCGACCTGTTCGCGGCCGCCTTCCCGGCGGGCACGGTGAGCGGGGCCCCCAAGGTTCGGGCCATCGAGCTGATCGACGAGCTGGAGCCTGCGCGACGCGGCCTGTACGCCGGCACCGTCGGCTACTTCGGGGCCGACGCCGACGGCCACCCCGGCGGCATGGACCAGGCCATCGCGATCCGCACGCTGATCCTGCACGGCGGCCGCTACGCGATGCAGGCGGGCGCCGGCATCGTCGCCGACAGCGTGCCCGAGCGCGAGTACCACGAGGTCATGGCCAAGGCCGCGGCCCTGGGGGCCGCCCTGCGGCTCGCCGAGCGGGGGCTGTGATGCGCATCCTGATGATCGACAACTACGACAGCTTCACCTTCAACCTGGTGCAGTACCTGCTGGAGCTGGGGGCGGAGGTGGAGGCCTGCCGGAACGACCAGCTCACGGTGGACGAAGCGCTCGGCCTGCGCCCCGACGCCATCGTCATCTCGCCCGGACCCGGCAACCCCGACGACGCCGGCATCAGCAAGGCGCTGATCTCGGCCGCCCTGGGGCGGGTTCCCATCCTGGGCGTCTGCCTGGGTCACCAGTCGCTCTGCGAGGTCCTCGGCGGGCGGGTGGTGCCCGCGAAGGTGCTGATGCACGGCAAGAGCAGCGCGGTCCACCACGACGGCCGGGGCATCTTCGCAGGCCTCCCCGACCCGATGCAGTGCGGCCGCTACCACTCGCTGGCCGTCGCCGATCCTCCGGCGGTGCTGGAGGTCAGCGCCACCACCGAGGACGGCGAGATCATGGCGGTCCGCCACCGCGAGCACCTCGCCGTCGGCGTCCAGTTCCACCCCGAGAGCATCCTGACGCCCCAGGGCAAGGACCTGCTGCGCAACTTCCTCGGCATGGCCGCGCCCGCCGCCACGGAGCCCGCATGACGCCCCTGCTCGACCGGATCCTCTCCGGCATCCCGCTCACCGAGGAGGAGGCCGCCACGCTCATGGAGCAGTGGGCCGAGGGGGAGGTGAACGACGAGGACGGCGCCACCATCCTCACCACCATGCACGAGCGCGGCGAGACGGCCGACGAGGTCCGGGGATTCGCCCGGGTGCTGCGGGCCCGGGCACGGCGGCCGCCGATCCCCGCCTCCGCCGCGCCGCTGGTGGACACCTGCGGGACCGGCGGCGACGGCAGCCACAGCCTGAACCTGTCGACCGGTGCGGCCCTGCTCGCCGCGGCGGCCGGCGCCCGGGTCGTCAAGCACGGCAACCGGGCGGTGAGCAGCACCAGCGGCAGCGCCGACGTGCTCACCCACCTCGGGGTCCCGGCGCCCCTGGCCGACGACCCCGCCGACGAGGGGCGCGCCGCGGCCGACCTGCTCGCCCACTGCGGCTTCACCTTCCTGTTCGCCCCGCGGTACCACCCGGCCATGGCCCGGGTCGCGCCGGTGCGCAGGAAGCTGGGGACCCGCACCGTGTTCAACATGCTGGGACCGCTGGTGAACCCGGCGCAGCCCCCCTTCCAGCTCGTCGGCGCCTGGTCCGAGGACGCCGCCCGGCTCATGGCCGCAGCACTGCAGGGCCTCGGCGTGGAGCGGGCCTTCGTGGTCCACGGGGCTCCGGGCTGGGACGAAGCCACGCCCTGTGGGCCCTACCTGCGGGTGGAGGTCGCCGAGGGCGGGATCTTCGAGCGGTGGTGCGACCCGCGGGAGGCGGGACTCCCGACCTGCTCGCCCGAGGACCTCGCTGGCGGCGACCCGGCCCACAACGCCGCGCGCCTCCGCGCGGCGCTCATCGGCAACGACCCCGGCCCGCACACCCACGCCCTGGCCCTGGGTGCCGGCCTTGCGCTCGAGGTCTGCGGCCTGGCTCCGGACACGGAGACCGGGGTGGACCTGGCCCTGGCCGCCATCGAGGACGGCCGCGCCCACCAGCTCCTCGTCCGGCTCGAGTCCTGGGGACGTCGCCGTGGCTGACTTCCTCGCCGACATGGCCGCGGCGAGCCGGGCCCGCGCGGCCGCGCTCGACGAGAACGCGCTGCGCCGGGCGGTCCGGGAGGCCCCTCCGCCGCCGGCGCCCCGGCCGGCACCCTTCGCGGTGTTCGCCGAGGTCAAGCGCCGCTCGCCGAGCGCCGGGGAGCTGCGGGGCACGGTGGATCCCGTCGAGCAGGCGCGGGCCTACGCCCGGGGCGGGGCCTGCGCCGTCAGCGTCCTGACCGAGCCGAGCCGGTTCGGCGGGTCGCTGGCCGACCTGGCGGCGGTGGCGGAGGCCCTCCGTCCGCTGGGTGTGCCGGCCATGCGCAAGGACTTCCTCGTCGACCGGCGCCAGGTCTACGAGGCCCGAGCCGCCGGAGCCGGCGGGGTGCTGCTCATCGCCGCCATCCTCGACGAGGATCGCCTCGGCGAGCTGGCCGCACTGGCCCGGGACCTGTCGATGTTC
Organism: Deltaproteobacteria bacterium; assembly: GCA_003694325.1. Taxonomy (GTDB): domain Bacteria; phylum Myxococcota_A; class UBA796; order UBA796; family UBA2385; genus J125. The sequence goes on along the minus strand of RFKJ01000117.1, from coordinate 7,589 downwards.
GTGCTGCTCGAGGCCTTCGACGAGGCCGAGGTCGACCGGCTGGACCGGCTGGTCGCGGCGTGGTCCCGGGCGCCGGGACCCGGTGCCGACGGCGGGGTGTACATCGGCCTGAACTGCCGCGACCTGCGCACCCTGCACGTCGACCCCGACCGGTTCTCGACGGTTCGCCGGCCCTGGCGCGCCCCCGCCATCGCCGAGAGCGGGATCGCCGGGCCCACCGACGCCGCGAGGGTTGCGGCCCTGGGCTGGTCCGGGGTCCTGGTGGGCTCCGCGCTCATGCGGGCCGCCGATCCCGAGCGGGCGGTGGCCGAGCTGGTCGCGGCGGCGTCCGGCGCCGACCGGGTACGGGTCAAGCTCTGCGGGCTGCGCACCCCCGACGACGTCCACCACGCCGCGCGAGCCGGGGCCGACCTGTTCGGCTTCGTGGTCGTGGACTCGCCCCGGCGGGTGTCGCTCCGCGACCTGCCGGCGCTCACCGCCATCGCGGGCCGGGCGCGCTCCGTCGCCGTCATGCGCGATTTCGATCCCGAGCTGTACGCGGCGGTTGCGCCCCACGTCCACGCCATCCAGTGCCGGGCCGAGAGCGTCCCCCGAACGCTGCCGGCCCTGCCGGCAGGCGTCCCTCCTCCCCGGATCCTCCGGGTGGTGCGGGACGGGCCCGACCTGGTGGACCGGGTCGCCGCCATCGAGGAAGCCGTCGTCATCGACGCCGCCGAGGAGGGTTCCGGCCGGCCGGCCGACCCCGCCCGGGTGCGGCGGGCCCTCGCCGTGCGCCCCGGCTCCTGGCTCGCCGGGGGCCTCACCCCCGACAACGTCGCCGACCGGATCCTCGACTCGGGTGCCCGCACCGTCGACGTGTCGTCGGGGATCGAGTCGGCGCCCGGGACCAAGGACCCGGTGTTGATGCGCAGCTTCGTCGTCCAGGCCCGCCTCGCCCTCCACCGCCGCGGACTCGACCGCCCCACCCCCAACCGGACTCGAGAGGCCCCGTGAACCCACGCACCGCCGTCATCGCCGGCATCGACCCCGCCGCCTTCGGGCCCGGGGCCGACCTGCCGCTCGACCCCGCCGCCGCCCTCCAGGCCCTCATCGCCGGCCGGTTCCCCGATGCCCGCGGACGATTCGGCCCCTTCGGCGGCCGCTTCGTCCCCGAGACCCTGGTCCCGGCGCTGGAACGACTGGAAGCCGAAGCCCGACGGGCCCTCGCCTCCCCCGATTTCCAGGAGGCACTGGCCCGGGAGGGGCGCGAGTGGATCGGCCGCCCGACGCCCCTGTGCCACGTGGAACGGCTCGGCGCCCACTACGGCGTCGACCTCTGGCTGAAGCGCGAGGACCTGGCCCACACCGGCGCCCACAAGGTCAACAACGCCATCGGCCAGGCCCTGCTGGCCAGGCGGCTCGGGGCCCGCCGGGTCATCGCCGAGACCGGGGCCGGCCAGCACGGGGTGGCCAGCGCCGCCGCCTGCGCCCGGGTGGGGCTGCCCTGCACCGTGTACATGGGCGCCGTCGACGTCCAGCGCCAGGCCCCCAACGTCGACCGGATGCGCCGCCTGGGGGCCCGCGTCGTCGCGGTGGAGAAGGGGGACCGCACCCTGCGGGCGGCCATCGACGAAGCCCTCCGCGACTGGGTCAGCGACCCCGACGGGACCTACTACCTCCTCGGCAGCGCCGTCGGCCCGCACCCCTACCCCTGGCTGGTCCGCGAGCTGCAGCGAGTCATCGGCGACGAAGCCCGCGCCCAGTGCATCGAGCGCCTCGGCCGACTCCCCGACACCGTCATCGCCTGCGTCGGGGGCGGGTCGAACGCCATCGGCCTGTTCCACCCCTTCCTCGGGGATGCCGAGGTCGAGATCATCGGGGCCGAGGCCGGTGGAACCGCGTTCGACGCCCACGGCGAGCCGGTCTCCGACCCTGACCCGACGGCGGAGGCCCTGCACGCCGCGACCTGTGTCGCCGGGGAGCCCGGCGTGCTGCACGGATGCCACAGCCTGCTCCTCCAGGATCCCGACGGCCAGGTCCACGAGACCCACTCGGTGAGCGCCGGCCTCGACTACCCCGGGGTGGGACCCGAGCACGCACTCCTCCAGGCCATCGGCCGGGTCCGCTACGTCGCCGTCGGTGACGCCGAAGCCCTCCAGGCCGTCGACGACCTGTGCCGGTTCGAGGGGATCCTGCCGGCCCTGGAGAGCGCCCATGCCCTGGCGGTCGCCGCCCGGGTGGGCCGGGACCGACCGGGCGCCACCGTGCTGGTCGGCCTGTCGGGCCGAGGCGACAAGGACATGCCCACCCTGGTGCAGCAGCCGCTGCCCGGTCACCAAGGGGGAGCGACCCGATGAGCGGATGGACCGACCCGCACGAACCCGGGGCCCGGCCCCTGGCCCCCGCCGACCGGTTGGAGGCCGCCCTGCGCGGGGCCATCGACGACACCGGCCACCCGGCGCCGGCCCTCGTCGCCTTCCTGACGGGGGGCCACCCCACCCGGGAGGGATTCTCCGCCCTCCTGCGTGACGTCGCCGAGGAGGCCGATGCCGTCGAGGTCGGCGTGCCGTTCAGCGACCCGATGGCCGATGGCGTCACGATCCAGGAGAGCAGCCGCAAGGCGCTGGAACAGGGCGTCAACCTCTCGTGGATCCTCGACACCCTCCGCGACACGGTGCGCCGCCCGGACTGGCCCGGAACGCCGCTGCTGCTCATGGGCTACCTCAACCCCTTCCTGCGCATGGGCATGGGGCGACTGGCCGACCGGGCGCGGGACGCCGGGGTCTGCGGGTTCATCATCCCGGACCTGCCCCTCGAGGAGTCCGCCCCGATCCGCGCCACCCTGGCCAGCCGCGGGCTGGCCCTGGTCGGCATGGTGACCCCGGTCACCCCGCCAGCCCGCCGCGAGCGGATCTGCCGCGAGGGGACCGGCTTCATCTACGCCGTGACCCGGACGGGCATCACCGGCGGCGACTTCACCGGAGGAACGTCGGGCCTGGCCGCCGAGACCGCCGGCTTCCTCGACGCGGCGCGCGCGGTGAGCCGCGCCCCCCTCCTGGCCGGCTTCGGCATCCGCAGCGCCGAGCAGGTCCGCGCCCTGGCAGCGCACTGCGACGGGGTGATCGTCGGCAGCGCGCTCATCGAGGTCATCGACCGCGGCGAGGACCCCGGCGCCTTCCTGCGCGGCCTGCGCCGCTGAGCCGCACCGAGGCCCCGAGCCGCCGTCCGGGCGGCTACCAGCCGCCGCCGCGGATGATGTAGGCCGCGCCCGAGTTGGTGCCGTTGCCGTCGCTGCCCTCGGCGCCGACCACGAAATCGTCGGCGCCGTCGCCATCGGTGTCACCGGCGGTGGAGATCGCCGCGCCCATGAAGTCGTTCTCGGCTTCTCCGATGACCTTGCCCTCGGCCTCGGACAGGTCGACCGTCCCCAGCAGCGGGCCGAACACCACGTAGCCGGCCCCGGCGTTGCTGCCGCCGTAGTCGTCCAGCCGAGCGCCGACCAGCACGTCCGGCACGCCGTCGCCGTCGATGTCGCCGCCCCGGCTCACCGCCGACCCGGCGCTGTCGTCGCGATCCTCCCCGACCAGGATGGCGGTCGCCCCGCTCAGCGAGCCCGACGAGGCCGCGCCGGCGACGATGTAGACCGCGCCGGAGCCCTCGGCGCCGGCATCGCTCTGCGGCGCGCCGATGGCGATGTCGTCCCGGCCGTCGCCGTTCATGTCGCCGATGCCGGCCACCGAGTAGCCGGCGGTGTCGCCGGAGTTGACGCCTCGATAGGTCCGGTCGGCCTCCTCGAGGCTGACATCGCCCTCGGGGGGCGGTCCGAAGACCACGTAGGCGGCGCCGTAGTACACGCCGTCGGGCCGGGCGAAGGGGGCGCCGATGACGATGTCCTTCGTCCCGTCCCCGTTGAAGTCCCCGGCGCCGTCCAGCGAGGTGCCGGCGTTCTCCCCCCCGTGGACCCCGATGAACCGGGTGTCGGCGAAGCTCAGGTCGATCTCGCCGGTGGCCGGTCCATAGATGAGGTAGGCGTACCCGGCGTCGGCGTACTCCTTGCCGGTCGACAGCCCCCCCTGGAAGGCGCCGATCAGCAGGTCGGCGGTGCGGTCCCCGTCGATGTCCCCGGCGTTGGCCACCGCCGCGCCGGCCCGGTCGTCGGTGATCTCTCCGTAGAAGCTGGCGATGGCGTCGTCTGCCGAGATGGTCCCCGAGAACGGGCCCGAGAACAGGTAGGCGGCCCCGGCGGTGGCGCCCCCGCTGTCCTCGCCGAACGCCCCGACCAGCACGTCGGCCATGCCGTCGCGGTTCTGGTCGCCGACGATGGCCACCGCGCTACCGAGCTGGTCCTGCTCCGCCGCACCCTCGATGGTCGCATCGCTGGCGGACGACAGGCTGGCCGTCGCCGAGGAGGGCCCGTAGACGATGTAGGCGGCGCCGACCGCGACGGCGTCCTCGATCAGCGTGCTGTTGTGGTAGGGCGCGCCGATGATGACGTCGTCCCTGCCATCGCCGTTGACGTCGCCCCCGCCGGCCACCGAGGTGCCCGCCGCGTCGCCGTCGGCTTCCCCGTAGAGACTGGCGGCGAGGCCACAGGGGTCCACGTCGCCGTTGCAGTCGTTGTCCAGACCGTCGCCACAGACCTCGGCCCGGTCGGGGTTGGCCAGCTCCTCGCTGTCCTCGCAGTCGGCGCCGCCGTAGTCGACGCTGTCGAAGCCATCGAGGTCGCAGTCGTAGTCCGACTCGCCGTCGCAGTTCTGGTCGACGCCGTCGTAGCAGGTCTCCTCGGCGTCGGGGTTGATGTCGGCGTCGTAGTCGTAGCAGTCCAGGTCGTTGGGGACCCGGGGATCCTGGTTCTCGCAGGCGTAGATCGGGCTGCTTCCGGCCGCCCCGTAGCCGTCGCCGTCGTTGTCCACGTACCAGGCCAGCAGGTTCGGGGCGTCCGGCTCATCGACGTTGCCGTCGCAGTCGTTGTCGATGTCGTCGCCGCACAGCTCGGCCTGGTCGGGGTTGACGACCGGGTTGTCGTCGTCGCAGTCGCCCTCCTGGTCGACGTGGACGTAGCCGAGAGGCTGCTCGCAGGCCATCACCCAGGTCGCCCCCTCCTCGCCCCACTGGTCGCCGTCGGCATCGGGGATCCAGTTGTCGTCGGAGACGACGCCGGGGTCATCGTCGTCCACCAGCGTGTCGCAGTCGTCGTCGAGCCCGTTGCAGATCTCGTCGGCGCCGGGGTTCATGTCCGGGTTTCCGTCGTTGCAGTCGGTGTTGTCCTCGACGTAGCCCTCCGGCTGGGTGCAGGACTTGACGCTGGCCAGCTCGGCCCCGTAGCCGTCCTCGTCCCCGTCCCGGTACCAGAGCTGGGCGTCCAGCGCCGTCCCTTCGTCGATGACGCCGTCGCAGTCGTTGTCGACGCCGTCACAGACCTCGGCCGCCCCCGGGTAGGCCGTCAGGTCGTCGTCGTTGCAGTCGGTGCGGTCCTGGGTGTAGCCGGCCGGCTGCTCGCAGGCGTAGATGAAGTCGCCGTCCTGGCCGAACCCGTCCCCGTCGCGGTCCACGAACCAGGCGGCGGCGTCGAAGGCGTCCTCGCCGTCGATGGAACCGTCGCAGTTGTTGTCGATGTTGTCGCAGATCTCCACGGCGTCGGGATGGATCTGGGCGTCGAGGTCGTTGCAGTCCTCGGTCTCCGGGAAGCCGTCGTTGTCGCGGTCGAGAAACTCCGATGGCGTGTCGTCCTTGGCGGGATCGCAGGCGAGCAGCAGGCCGGGGAGGATCAAGGTGAGCGCGGGCCGCATGGGGGCTCCTGGAGCAGAGGGCTGGGACGGATGGCTACGGAGGCGCTATTGTAGCGCCCGCATTCGCCGAGCGGCGAACGAGTCCTCGACCCGGGTTCTATCAGATGAGCGTCTCCCCTCGCGCACTCCTCCCCGCAACCGTCACCGTCGGTCTCGCCCTGTGGGCGCCCGGGCCCGCCGCCGCCCAGGACACCGAGCCGGTCCGCAACCTCGACATCGAGCTGCTTCGCCCGACCTTCTCCTACCGCTCGATCCCCGGCCTGGACACGCCGGACATCGGGGAGGAGGGGCAGCTCCGCATGGGGCTGCTGGCCCAGTTCGAGCGCGACCCCCTGGTGCTCTACGAGTTCGAGAACGAGCTGGGGGGGGTCGTGGGCAACCGGGCGACCATGCAGCTCGGCGTGTCCTGGGACTTCTTCGAGCGGGCCGGGGTGCGCCTGACCCTGCCGGTCAACTCCAACTTCGGCAGCACCGTGCCGGACCTCGACGCCGACACCGCCGGGCTCGGCGACATCGGCGCCGGGATCCGCTTCCTCGCCCTCCGCACCGGCGGCTTCCAGGTCGGCGTGCGCGCCGACATGCTCTTCCCCAGCAACTTCCCCCGGAACGCCTGGCTGGGTGAGGCGGACATCCGTCCCCTCGTCGGCCTGCTGGTCCGCCAGGACATCGGGCGGTTCAGCGCCCTGCTCGACACCGGCGCCACGATCCGCTCGGCCATCGACACCGAGCAGGACTTCAAGCTCGGCAGCGAGCTGTCGATCACCCCGGGCCTGATGTACGAGGTCTCCCCCGATTTCCTCAACGTCTACGCCGATGGCTTCATCCGCGGCGGGTTCACCAACCTGTTCCAGGGCGGGGCCGAGAACCCCATCGAGACCGTGCTGGGCGCCCAGCTCTTCCCCAAGGAGAACATCCTGGTCGACGTCGGCGCCGGGCGCGGATGGAACGAGGGCTACGGCACCACCGACTTCCGCATCTTCGGCGGCCTCACCTACACCTTCATGAAGAAGGAGGAGCCGCCCCCCATCGAGCCCGAACCCATCGTCGAGGCCTACGAGATCCCCGAGGAGAACGTCGAGCAGCTCGTCCAGGAGGTCCAGGTCTGGGAGGAGGGCCAGCTCGCCCGGGTCGAAAACGACCAGATCGTCATCCGCGAGCCGATCCAGTTCTACCTGGACACGACCGAGATCCTGCCGGAGTCGATGCCGACCCTGCGCTACGTGGCCAACCTCCTCAACACCAAGGCCGAGATCGCCCACGTGCAGATCGAGGGGCACGCCTCCGAGGAGGGGTCCTACGAGTACAACTACGAGCTGTCGACCCGCCGGGCCCAGAAGATCTGGGAGGAGCTGATCAAGGCCGGGGTGCATCCCGACCGGCTGTCCTTCAAGGGAATGGGCGAGGTGGTCCCGCTCAAGATGGGCGAGGACGAGGAGTCCCTGTCGGCCAACCGTCGGGTCGAGTTCGACATCATCAAGCAGTACGGTCCACTGGACATCATCCCCGACTACCCCGACGAGATCCTGCTGCCGTGGAACGGCCAGCGTCACCGGGTCAACCAGGCCACCATCGGCGCGGCCCTCCCCGACCAGCCAGAAGGGCACCAGATCATCGAGGAGGTTCCCAGCGGCGACATCTTCCAGCAGGAGCTGGAGGACGACGCCGACCAGGGCGGCGTCCTGCCCGACGCGCCCCAGGGGGAGGCCCCCGGCGGCGCCCTGCCCGAGCCCGAGCGGAAGGGAACGATCGAGACGGGTGCGCCGGCCGACGAGCCGTCGGGCGACGGGGCGGCGCTTCCGCCGGCCGACGAACCGTCGGACG
>RFKJ01000116.1 GCA_003694325.1 Deltaproteobacteria bacterium | reverse complement strand
GGCTCATGCCGGCAGCATAGTCCAGCGCTCCCCGAGCGCGACCGCCCCCCCCCCCCGGGGGGGACGCGGGCGGCGAACGTGCTAGGAGTCGCCCACGCCGGGGCGGGCCCCGTGCGGGAGGTGACATGGGGCTGATTCGCACGCTCATCCTCGGCCGACCCGATGGCTTTCGGTCCCGGCTGTGTCGACGACTCCGTGGTCGGGGCGGCGACCCCGCCGACGGCCCGTCGCAGCCGTACACCGCGCCGGCGGGCGACGCCGGCTGGGGGGCCGAGTCCCCGCAGGCGGCCGAGCCGGCGGTGGGGCTGCAACCGGAGGCGCCCAAGGACGTGACCCCGCCGGAGGGCTACGAGGTCGTCCTCCACAAGGACGCGCTGCCACCGGGCGAGGTGGTGGAGGTCATCGTGGCCGGCAAGGCCATCGCCGTCGCCAACGCCGACGGCACCTTCTATGCCTGCACCAACACCTGCCCGCACGCCGGGGGGCCGCTGGGGGAAGGGTCGCTCGACGGCACGTTGCTGACCTGCCCCTACCACGGGTGGACCTTCGATCTCGCCGATGGCTCGTGCAGGACCAACCCCGACGTCACCCTGGAGACCTACGACGTCGCGCTGGAGCAGGAGGCGGTCTGCGTGCGAGTATAGGCAGGCTGAGGAGCCGTGCCCCTGTCCATCGCCGTCGCAGCATCCGTCGAGTCGGCCACGCCTGACGCCGTCGAGGAGATCCGCCGCTCGCTTGCTCCGGTGAACCCCTCGCTGGTCGTCGTCTTCCACTCGACGCGCCACGCCGCCGAGCAGGTGGCGCGCCTGGTGCGGGACGCCTTTCCGGGGGCGACCACCCTGGGCTGCAGCACCACCGGCGAGATCGGGGATGGCCGACTCCGCCGGGGCGCGATGAGCGCCATGGCCTTCGGTCGGGCGGCGCGGGCCGCCGTGGAGGCGATCCCGGACGTCGCCTCGTGGCGGTACGAGGACGGGCCGGCCCTGCTCAGCCACCTGGCCGCCGGCATCGGGGCGGCACCGACCCGCCTGCGGCCCGATCGCCACCTGCTCATCGTGCTGGCGGACGGGCTGAGCGGGGGCGACGAGCTGCTGCTGACCTCCCTCCGCGAGCTGGCTCCGGGCCTGGAGGTGGTCGGGGGCAACGCGGCCGACGACAACCGCTTCGAGCAGACCTGGACCTTCTGCAACGGGGTCGCGAGTCCCAGCTCGGGGGTGGTCGCCCTGGTGGAGCCGGGGCTACCGTTCCATGCCTTCGCCGTCCACCACTACCAACTGCGAGGCGAGAAGCTCGTCGTCACCCGCTCGGACCCGGCCCGCCGGCGCGTCGGCGAACTGAACGGCTTTCCGGCGGTCGACGAGTTCTGCCGCGTCGCTGCCCTCGACCCGGCCGATGTCCGGGCCGACCCGTCCATCCTGTCCAGCCAGCCGGTGCAGCTCGCCCTCCGTGCCGGGATGGACTGGGTGATTCGCGGGGCGATGGCTGCCCGCGGCAGCGACCTCGTCCTGGCCGGGTCGGTCGAGGAGGGCGCCATCCTCGAGGTCGTCGAAGGGGGGGACCTGGTCGGGGCGACCATGGACGGCGTCGACCACGCCATCCAGACGCTGGACGCACCGCCCCAGGCGATGCTGCTGTTCGACTGCGGGGGGCGGTGGAACATCGCCGCCCGGAGCCACCTGACCGACGAGCTCGCGGCCGCGACCTGTCCGGTCCCGGCGGCGGGCATGGCGACCTATGGCGAGATGTGCCGCGGGCGCCTCCTCAACTACACCCTCACCGGCGTGGTGTTCGGGCACCCGGTGCCCGCCCCCGCGCGCAGGGGGGCCGCCGATGGCGAGTGATCCCGCCGATCGGGCCCCGGGCCCGGTCGATGCCGTGCCGCCGGGGGCCGAGCCGGGCGAGGGCAACGGGGACACCGATGCCTCCGCCGAGCTGGCCCGCCTGCGTCGGGAGCTGGCGGCCGCCCGGCGAACCATCGACGTCCTGGTGGCCCGCATCGAGCGGGAGGCCGATGCCACCGACCTGGACGGCGCAGCCTGGCGCCGGACCATCCGCCAGCTCGAGACCGAGGTCGCGGCCCGGTCGCGGGATCTCGCGGCGCGGGAGGAGTACTTCCGCGTGCTCTACGAGCAGAGCCCGGACGCCATCCTGACGCTGCGCAACGACCGGGTGGTGGACTGCAACCCGGCCGCCGAGCTGGTGCTGGGCCGCGATGCCCGGCGCATCGCCGGAGAGACCCTCGACGCCCTGCTGGGAGCCGACACCGCGGCGGCACTGACGAGCCTGATCTGGAGTGGCTTCCAGGGGCCGGGGGACTCGGACCTGGAACTGGCCGGGGGACGGCGGCTCACGTTCTCCATCTCCCGGCTCCCGGCGGACGAGACCCTGCTGGTGCTGAGGGACGTGACCCAGCGGCGTCGACTCGAGGCCGACCTGGAGCGCGCCCGGCGCAACGCCGGCTACGGGCGCCTGGCCGCCGAGCTGGCTTGCGAGATCACGGCGTCCCTGTCGGTCGTGTCGGGTCGGCTGGCGCTGCTCCGCCAGAAGGAGTCGGTGAGTCCGGGCGAGCTGGACGCCAGCCTGCAGGCCATGGCGGAGCACTGCCGGCGCGTCGACGCGGTGGTGTCCAACCTCCGGGCGCTGGGGCACGCCCGGTCGCCGCGCCCCCGGCCGCTGCCGGTTCGCCGACTGATCCACCAGGTGCTCGAGGAGGAGGCCCACAAGATGGAGCGGGTCCGGGTCCAGGTGGACGTCCCGGAGTCGCTGCAGATCGTCGCCGACCCGGACCACAGCAGCCTGATCCTGCGCAACCTGCTGTCCTACCTCGCCGACCACATGCCCCGCGGACGGCTGCTCTCGGTGCGCGTCGAGCAGCGCCGGGGAGCGCCCCCCGAGCTGCTGTTTTCGGCCGAGGGCCTGGCGATCCCCACCGAGATCGCGCGCATCCTCCGAGCAGAGGGGGGCGGTCCACGGTCGGCGGCGCCGGACCCGGCCCTGGGCCTGGGCCTCGCCATCACCTGGGCCCTGGTCCACGACAACGGCGGGACGCTCTCCCTGGGCGAGGGCGGGCGGGTGTTGCGGCTGCGGCTGGTCCCGATGCCGGGCGCGCAGCCGGCACGCCAGCGCTCGGTGCTGGTGGTCGACGACGACCAGCTCCTGTGCGAGACCGTCTCCTACATGCTCAGCGGCCTGGGCCTGGTCGTGCGGATCGCCAGCTCCGCCGAGGAGGCGCTCCGCATCCTGGCGGTGGAGCGCTTCGACTCGATCCTGGTCGACCTGGTGCTGCCGTGCATGGACGGCGTCACGCTGCTGGACACCATCGACCAGCGCTGGCCCGATCGCGCCTGCCGCAAGGTCCTCACCACCGGTGGCGAGCCCGAGCTGCCCGAGGGGATCGTGCTGTTGCGCAAGCCCTTCAACCGCCAGCAGCTCATCGACGCGATCATCGGCGACCGGTAGGCGTCCGGACGCCGGGGGCCATGGGTGCGGGGCCGGGCTGCGGCCGGTCAGTACTTCGACAGGTCCAGACCCTGCTCGGCGGCGTAGGCGGCCAGGCCCTTCTTGCTGATGGTCCGCAGCGCGGCCGTCGACACGCGCAGGGTCACGAAGCGCTCCTCCTCCGGATACCAGAGCCGCTTCCGCTGGAGATTGGGAAGCTGGCGCTTCTTGGTCTTGATGTTGGAGTGGGAGACCTTGTTGGCGACATTGGGGCGCTTGCCGGTCAGCTTGCAGACACGGGACATGGGAGACCTCTCTGGGCGACCGGCGGTCGGCGGCATGGGGCACCACCCGCAGCCGCGAGCGCCGGACAGAACCCGCGGCAGGTACCACGCTGCCGCCCCGGCGGCAAGCCGCGGTCCGGTCAGATGGTGAAGTCGATGATCACCGCGCCGCCGTCGCGTTCCTCTTCGCGATCGGGGTCGCGTCCTTCCTCGAGCGGCCGCTGCGGAGGCGGCGGACCCCCGGGCAGGAGCGGAAGACGAGGCCGCCGACGCGACCGCTCGTGCTCCTGCTCCCGGCGGATCTTCTCGATGATGAATGCGTCGAGCATTCGGGGGCTCCTTGGGGGATTCAGGCTCCCGGAGAAGGGCGCACTGGAAGTATACCACCCGGATCGCCAGCGACAAGCGATCCGTTGCATTCACAAGACACCGGATTCACTGAAAATGTTTCGTCAACCCTGTCTCGGAAGGTCACCGGTCCCGGCGGTGTCTTCTCTTGACGCGTCATGATTCGGGTCGGGGGAGGCGAAGGGGGGATGGTGGCCGGCCAGCGCGGCCGCCGCGTCGGCCAGGGCGTCGTAGACGGGCAACAGGCCGGGGATCTCGTCGGTCATGGCCGCCCGGTGGCCGTCCATCACCGCGCGGTCCCCCCGGGCCACCGGTCCGGTGAGCGCCCGCGCCGGTCCGAGGGACGCGGCGTTGTCCAGGGAGGCCCGGACCAGGGGAAGCAGCAGTCCGGGGGCTTCGTCCGGCGACACCCCCGCCCGCTCGAGGAGTAGAGCCCCGGCGGCCAGCAGGACGGTGGAGAAGTTGCCGGCGACCACGGCGGCCGCGTGGTAGAGCCGGCGGTCACCGGGCACCTCGAAGGGGTGCATCCCCAGGAAGCGGGCCAGGGTGGTGGCGACGTCGGCGGCCTCCCGATCACCGGCGATCGCCGCCGGCAGCCCCTCCAGGGGAGGGCGGGCCAGCTCCGGTCCCGGGAAGGTCATGAGCGGATGCAGCGACCCGGCCGGCCGGTGGGGGCGGAGCACGTCGACGTCGGCCGCACCCGAGGCGTGGAGGAGCACCCCCCCGGGGGGCACCGTCGCAGCGACTTCGGGCAGGGCCCGGTCGGGGACCAGCAGCCAGGTCACGGGGGAGGGGGGG
>RFKJ01000115.1 GCA_003694325.1 Deltaproteobacteria bacterium | reverse complement strand
GGCGCGGGGGGGACGGATGCCTCGGCCGCCTCGGCGCGGAGACGGTCGAGGAAGGAGCGCCGCCGGGCGACCAGGACGAGGCTGAGGTAGTTGAGGCGTCGGTCGGCGAAGCGGCGCAGGTCACGGGTGACGATCTGCTGCTCCGCCGTGCCGCGGCTGACGAGGACGGCCTGACCGATCCGCCCGGTCTGTTCGAGGACGGCGATGAGCCGGGGCAGTACCCGGGCGACCTTCATGAAGACGACCGTCTCGGTGGTCTCCAGCACCTCGCGCAGGTGGTCTTCGTGCCAGGTGGCGGGAATGACGGACAGTCGCTCGTCTCCCTGGCCCAGGGGGACACCGGCCAGCGCGGCGGCGGCGGTCAGGCTGCTGACCCCGGGGACGACCAGGACGGGGACCGCCGGGTCCAGCTCCTCGATGACCTCCCAGAGGTGCAGGAAGGTGCTGTAGAGCATGACGTCGCCGGTGGTGACGAAGGCGACGTCGCGGCCGGCGTGGAGGTGGGCCAGCAGCGTGCGGGCCGACTCCTGCCACACCGGGATCAGTTGGGACCAGTCCTTGGACATGGGAAAGACCAGCCCGAGCTGCTCCTGCCGGGATGGGTCGACGTACTGCCGGACGATCCGCCAGGCGTAGGAGGACCCGCCGGGCCTGCACGCCGGCCAGGCGACGACCGGGGCGGTGGTCAGGATCCGGTGGGCGCGCAGGGTGAGCAGGTCGGGGGCGCCGGGGCCGACGCTGAGGCCCCACAGGGTGCCGACCCCGTCGGGTGCGGGCCGGGGTTGGAGGGCGTCGTCGATCATGGCTGCTCCCGGGGGGGCGAAGCCCGCAGGATGGTGACCGGGTTGAGTGCTTCGAAGCGGGTCAATCGGCCGAGGATTGGGCGGCTTCGTGCGATCTGGACCTGGATGGCGTCGTGGGGCGCACCGAGGCGTCGCAGGGTGGACAGTGCATGGGAGAGGTTCTCGACCGTCGCGGCGTTGAACACCAGCGCCCCGCCGGGGCGCAGGCGGGCGATCCCCTGCTCCAGCAGGGCTTCGACCTCGCCGCCGCTCCCCCCGATGAACACCCGGTCGGGGTCCGGCAGCGCGTCGAGACCTTCGGGGGCACGGGCGTGGACGGTGTGGACCTGGTCCAGGCCGAAGCGCTCGACGTTGCGCTGGATGATCTCGCAGGCGTCGGCGTTCTTCTCGACGGCCCACACGGCGCGGGCGCCGCACCGGGCGAGGTCGACGCTGATCGCTCCGCTGCCGGCACCGATGTCCCAGCACACGTCCCCGGGGCGGACCCCGAGCATCGCCAGGCTCAGCACCCGGACCTCGCGCTTGGTGATGAGGCCCTTGCGCGGCATCTTCCGTTCGAAGTCGGCGTCGGGGTCGAAGGGGATCGTGGCGGCGGGCTCCGGGTCGGTGACCAGGAACAGCACGTTGAGGGGATGCACGTCGGTGAGGTCCGCGAGGTCGGCGATGGGCAGGCGGCGACAGCGCTCGTCGGGACCGCCCAGGTCCTCGGCGACCCAGGCGGTACCCTCGACGATGCCGGCCTGCCGCAGGCGCTGGCCGATGGCGGCGGGACTGTTCGTGGGATCGGTGTATACGGCGAGCTTGCCGTGGCGGCGGAGCAGCCCCGGCAGGTCGCCGATGGGTCGACCGTGCCCGGAGACGACGTGGGCATCGCTCCACTTGATGCCGAACCGGGCCGCCGCGACGGAGAGGGCGGTGGGGGCCGGCAGGATCCGGGGGGCCAGTCCGCGACCCCGGAGCTTGTCGGCGAGGAAGCCTCCCACGCCGTAGAACATCGGGTCCCCGCTGGCCAGCACCACGACGGCCCGGTCGGCGCGGGCGGCCCGGGCGATGGTGTCGGGCAGCTCCCGCAACCGGCCGGTGAGGTCCCAGCGCTCGGCGTCGGGGGCACGATCGGCGACCAGGTCCAGCAGGCGGCGACCCCCGATCAGCAGGTCGGCGCCGTCGATGGCGGCGGCCGCGTCCGCGGTCGGGGGCTCGCCGGTTCCCAGGCCGACGATGGTGACCGGTGCCGTCATCGCAGGTCCTCGGCGGCGATGGACATCAGGGCGTGCAGGGCGGCGACGACCACGGTGCTGCCGCCCTTGCGTCCGCGGGTGATCACGAAGGGCGGCGCGCGGCCGTCGTGCTCCAGGTCGAGCAGGGCCTCCTTGCTCTCGGCGGCGTTGACGAACCCCACCGGCATGCCGATCACCAGGGCGGGGCGGGCGCCCTCGTCGCGGACGAGGCGGATCAGCTCCAGCAGCGCGGTGGGGGCGTTGCCGATGGCGACGATGCCTCCGTCGATCAACCCCTGCCGCCAGGCCTTGGCCACGCCGACGGCGGATCGCGTGGAGTCCTCGGCGCGTGCGGTGGCGATGACGTCGTCGTCGGACACGAAACAGTGGACGTCGCAGCCGAAGTGGGCCAGGCGGCGGGCGTTGAGCCCGACGCGGATCATCTTGACGTCGACGTAGATGGGCGCGCCGGCCCGCAGTGCCGAGACCCCCGAGTCGATGGCGTCGGCGGAGAACCGGGTGAGGTGCTTGTACTCGAAGTCGGCGGTGGCGTGGATGATCCGCCGCACGACCTCCCAGCGCGGGGGGTCGAAGTCGTGGGGCCAGGCCTCCCGGTCGACGATGTCGAAGCTGGAGTTCTCGATCCGACGACCGGTCGCGGTCATCTGGCGCATGTCGGGGACGTGTGGTTCAGCCATGGGTGGGATCCGGGGAGAGG
>RFKJ01000114.1 GCA_003694325.1 Deltaproteobacteria bacterium | reverse complement strand
TCCCCCGATCTACGCTCGCCCCCACAGTAGGGGGAGCGCGGGAGGGAACGTGCCGAAACGACCACTGGCCGGCCTGCGGGTCGTCGACCTCACCGTCGATGTGGTGGTCGGCTTTGCCGTCCCCTCAGGCGTCGGTCCGGACCGCTTCGGCTGGGTCGATCCGGATCGCGGCGACGGTGGGCGCGGTCGCTCCGATGATGGCGATGCCGATGGCGGCGCCGGTCACCCCGACGAGATGTGTGGTATCGATCACGGGCGAGAGTCGGTGGACCTCAGACCAGACGGCTATGGCCACCGAGGCGGCCCCCAGGCCCAGAAGAGCACCCGTGACGGCCAGCGCTGCCGCCTCGCCGCCGACGAGAAGGAAAATGTCCACCGACCGGGCACCGAGGCACCGCCGGAGCCCTATCTCGCTCCGCCGGGCCCGCACGCTACTGGTCAACATGGCGATGATCGTGACCATGGCGGCGAGAGCGGCCGCCGCTGACGCCGTGTCGGCGAGGCGCGTCAGGGCGCTGTCGCTGTTGGCGAGGGCTTCCTCGAGAACCGCAGGCCGGGCGACCTCGGACCGTTCCGGATGGAGGGGGTCTGCCAGGCGCCTGATCTCGGAGGGGCCGATCGATCCGTCGGTACGCACGACGATCTCGGGTGCAGCGTCGACGCCGTCACTGCCGGCCAGAAGATCGCGGTGGACGAGGACTGCGTCGTCGATCCCGGTGAGCAGCGGTGTCGGCTCCAGCTTGGCGGTCACGACGAGTTCCCGGCCCATCGCCGCGGGTTCCGCTGCCGTGGTGTCGAGCACGACGATGGAGGCAGGCAAGGCGGTGACTCCCAGCCGCGCCGCGGCGCGGTGCCCGAGTACGGCGAACGGCAGGTTCGGATCGAGCCTGGGGACGCCCTCGGCGGCGGCCAGCACCTCGTCGCCTGCGGGATCCACGGCGATGACGGTCAGCTCGCCGGCCAGGGGCGGTGTGAGCTCGGTCGGCACCGCGGTGAGGCCGCCGAGAACCCTGAGCTCGATCGCGCCCGTGACCCTGGGGGAGGCTGCCAGGCGTTCGAGGGCGCCGGGCGTGAGTTGCCGGTTGGCGAAAGGATCATCGGCTCTCACGAAGCGCACGTCGGCCCCCAGGGCGCCCAGGTCATCGAGCACCGCTTGGCGGGTGGTGGTATCGAACGTCCGGATGCTCACCGCGAGTGCGGTCGCGGTGGCAATCAGCAAGACGGCGCTGACCGCGGTCCAGAGGTGATGGCGCAGGCCGAGGTGGATGTCTCGGGCGAGAAGCATCAGGCCTGAACGGGAGCCACGAGGCGCCCCTCGTCGAGATGCCATCGCAGCGGCGCCCGGTCGGCTAGGGCGGGGTCATGGGTCACGACGAGGAGGGTGGCCGCCTCGTCACGGGCCACCTCCTCCAGAAGCTCCGTGATCTCCGCCGCCGTGGAGGGATCGAGATTACCGGTCGGTTCGTCGGCAAGGATCAGCCTCGGGTGCCCCATGAGCGCCCTGGCGATGGCGATACGTTGACGTTCACCCCCCGACAGTTCATCGGGATGATCGCCGATGCGGTTGGCGAGGCCGACCCGGGCGATCAGCTCCCGGGCCCTGTCGCGGGCCCTCGCCCGGTCCATTCGACGGTAACGGGCGCCGAGCAGGACGTTGGCCTCGACGGGGCCACGCACCATGTGTGAGGACTGGAAGACGAATCCCACGTTGTCGGCCCGATGACGGGATCGCCGGCGCCCCGAGGCCTTGGTCAGGTCCGTGTCCCCGACGATCACCGAACCCTGGTCTGCTCGCAGCAGGCCGCCGAGCAGGTTGAGGAGGGTCGACTTTCCCGACCCGGAACGGCCCGTGACGCTCACGTGGGTGCCGGCAGCGATCTCGGCGGACACATCGCGCAGCGCGGTCACGCGCCCCGACCGGAAGGTGACGGTGACGTGGCTCAGGGCCACCCTCACGGGACCGCCACCTCCATGGTGCCGGGGTCGAGTCCTTCGATCACCACTCGGGTGCCGACGACTGGTCCCGCGTCGACCGGGCACACCTGCCACGGGGTGGACGCGTTCTGTGGCCGGCACCAGACGTAGATCGTCCCGTCCGCCTTCCGGTGCAGCGCCAGTGCGGGAACGAGGACGGCCTGCTCGGCGATCAGGGTGCTGCGCAGAACCCGGTCCACCGTGGCCGGGTCCGAGCCGTCCGCCGGCTGCAGCAGGTAGCGGACTCCACCTCCCTCCTCGTCAGCGCTGGTCTCGATGACATCCAGGTCCCGGCCGTCGCTGGCCACGAAGCGTGTCGCATCGTCGAGGGGGTCAGCCGTGACCTCGAGCACGCGCTCCTCGCCGGCGATGGTGACGGAGTCCTGGAACGGAGAGGCTGGATAGCCGACTCGGGCGCTCAGGGCCGTGACGACGAATGGCGGTGGGAAGGGGACGAAGACGATGTCGCCGAGGGGGACCGTCCGACGCTGGGCGGTTGGAATGCCCAGGTCCGCGCGCCACGCGGCCACCGCCCGCTGGGTTGCGGCTCCGAAGGTTCCGTCAGCGGGGCCATCGAGATAACCCGTCTCGCGGAGGTGGTCCTGCACGGCGGCCACGTCGGACC
>RFKJ01000113.1 GCA_003694325.1 Deltaproteobacteria bacterium | reverse complement strand
GTGCCCCTGTGCCTGGCGCTGGGGCTGTCCCCGCTCGGCGGCCTGGACGCGCTGGTGGGCTATGGAGGCGGCGGTCGGGCCGGCGCCGGCCCGACCTCGGTCGCATCGCTCCTCTACCTCGATGTGCTGCCGATTCCCCTGGCCCTGGCGTCGCTCGGCTGGGTGCGGGCCCTGTGGTGCGCGCCGGATCGGGGCGCCGTCCTGGTCGGCCTCGGGGGGCTGCTGCCCTTCGGGGCATTCCTGTGGTCCGCCCAGCAGTCGCCGCAGTACTACCTGCTCGGCCACGTGCTGTTCCTGTCGGGGATCGCCGGCCTGGGACTCTGGGGGCGGCGCTGGCCGGTTCCCCTGGCCCTGGCGGGGGTCGCGCTCGCGCTGGCCCTGCCGGCGGTCCGGACGGTGACCCCGCGCCTGCTGCAGGCCGACCGCAACCGGCACCCGCGCCTGCACACCGAGGGCTGGCCCTGCCGACCGGAGGAACCCGTCGCGATCATCGACCGGGCCATGGCCACCGTGGAGCATCACCCGCTGCTCATCAGCAGCGGCCGCGTCGAGAACATCGACGCGCTGGTGCCCTTGTGGCACCGGCGGCCGGTGGCCTTCGTGTACCCCAACTGGCAGGACCGGGTGGCCGAGATCGTGGGCCTCTACGACGGCGCGCCGGTGTACTACCTCAGCGTCGAGGCTCGGGGGGACCGGAACCCGCTTCCCGGCGATGCCATCGTGGTGGACCGCTGGGAGACCGCCGAGCTGTCGGCCGTGCTGGCCCTGCTGCCGGGGCGGGATGCCCCACCCGGAGAAGACCCCTGTGCGCACGGCGGCCCGGTGCGGGGCGCCTGCCTGCAGCGGGCCTGGCTGAAGGGGGGGGACGCCGGCCTGGTGGCGTGGGCCCGGGCCCGGGGGCGGGACTTCGACCAGCGGTTGAGCGCCTCGACCCGGTGGTGGTGAGTGCCCGGGCCATCCGTGGTACACCGCCGGGTGTGCGGGGGCGCCGTGGCTCCGTGCAGGATGGAGGAGAGGGCATGCGCCTCGTGGTGACCGGTGGTTCGAGCTTCGTCGGGGCCCACATCTGCCGGGTGGCGGCGCTGCGGGGGCACGAGGTCTTCGCCCTGCACCACAGCACCCGGCTGCAGCTCAACGGCGTCACGCCGGTGCGGGTCGACCTGCGCCGGGCGCGTGACGTCGAGGTGCTGCGTCGGCTCGATGCCGACGCCGTACTGCACGTGGCCTGCCGCATCCGGGCCCGGGGGGCCAAGGGCGAGGACCCGGCAGAAGCAGCGCTCCGCACCAACACGGCGATGATGGACGCCGTCCTGGCGCTGGGACGCCCGGTGGTCTACGCGTCGAGCACGGTGGTGCACTGGAAGCAGGACACCCCCTACGCCCTGAGCCGTCGCCGGGACGAGCGTCGCCTCGCCGAGAGCGGGCTGCCCTGGGCGGTGGTGCGGCCGAGCGCGCCCTACGGTCCGCGCCTGGTCAACCACCGGCCTCGCCACCGGGAGAGCTTCCACACGCTGGCCGCCGTGGTGCGCCACAGCCCGGTGGTCCCGGTCATCGGCGATGGCCGCTACCGCCGGCAACCCGTCCACGTCGAGGACCTGGCCGCGGCGATGCTGGCCCTGGTGGAGCAGGGGCTCCCCGGCCGCAGCTTCGACGCTGGCGGCGCGGAGGCCCTGAGCTTCAACGAGATCATCGACACGCTGGCGCGGGCCATGAAGTGCCGGGTCCGCAAGCTGCACCTCCCCAAGGCCCTGTTCGTGCGGCTCGCCGGCTGGTCGGCGGACTTCGACCCGGCGCTCATCGCGGCGGTGGACGAGGACGAGCTGGCGGACCCCTCCGACCTCGAGGCCGCAACCGGCGTCGCCATGCGGCCGTTCTCCGAGGGGGTGCGAGACCTGCGCTGAGCCGCCGACCGCCGCGGTCGGGCAGCGGGTCGGGTCCGACGGGGGGACCGTCGCCGCCCGACCCCGGGTCATCCCGACCGGTCGCCCCGTCGCCGGGCCTCCTCGGCGCGGCGCATCCGCATGTTCATCAGCTCGACCGCGAGGGCGAAGGACATGGCGGCGTAGATGTAGCCCCTGTCGATGTGTTCTCCCCACCCTTCGGCCACCAGCACCACCCCGATGAGCAGCAGGAAGGACAGGGCCAGCAGCTTCATGGACGGGTGGGAGTCGATGAAGTCGCCGATGCGCTGGGCGAAGACCATCATGATCCCCACGGCGATGACCATGGCGGTGACCATCACCCAGAGATGCTCGGCCATGCCGACCGCGGTGATGACGCTGTCGAGGCTGAACACGATGTCCAGCACCATGATCTGCAGGACGGTCAGCGCCAGGCTGGTGGGCGGGCGGGCCGGCGCCCGCAGCTCCTCGGCGTCGGGAATGTCCAGCGTTTCGTGGATCTCGTGGACCGCCTTGCCGACCAGGAACACCCCGCCGGCCAGCAGGATGAGGTGGCGACCGGACAGGTCGTGGCCGGCGATCCGGAACAGCGTTCGGGTCAGCCCCATGACCCAGGAGATGGCGAACAGCAGCCCGATCCGGCTCGCGAGGGCGGCGAGCAGCCCCAGGCGGTAGGCCACCGCGCGGCGGGCCGGAGGGTGGCGCCCGGCGAGGATGGCGATGAACACGATGTTGTCGATGCCGAGGACGATCTCCATGGCCGTCAGGGTGGCCAGGGCCATCCAGGCGTCGGGTCGGGTGAGCTGCTCGAGCATCGAGGACGCCCCACGGGGAGGAGGCGGGGGATCAGGGTGGGGGCGGCGTGTCGGCCGGCGGGCCCTCGCGCCACCAGGTCGCGGCCCGGCCGAGGGCGTCCCAGGCCACCAGCCGATCCGGTGGGCTGGTGAACCGCAGGCCGCCGCCAGGGATCCGGTGCCCGCCCTGCCAGTCGACCTGCAGGGCATCGGGGGCCTGCACCGTCCAGGTGCCGTCCGGCTCCGGAACCAGGGTGGGGGGGGCCGGCCAGGGAGGGCCGTGGTCGACGACGAGGCCCCGGACCAGGGCGGCCTCCTCCCCGGCGTCCTCGGTGCCCTGGACCATGATGCCGATGTTGTCGTCCCGCAGCATGGCGAAGTCCGTGCCCCGGCGCCAGGCAGCCTCGACGCCGGCCACGGGACGCGCCACCGGCAGGGGGGGCTGGCGCTGGCGCTGGAGCTGCAGGTCGGTCCAGGCCTCGGCGTCGGCGGAGGTGGGTGCGACGTAGACGAACACGATGCCGCCGGGGACGATGAGGCTCCACCCGGTCTCGGCGGTGCCGAAGGCCGGGTCGGGCGGGGGCTGGCCGGGCTCGGCGTGCAGCGCCTGGACCTCGGCGATGGGGATCCCGGCGTGGACCGGCCCGTCGGCGGGCGAAGCGAGCCGGACCGGGTCCGGCTGCTGGCCGAGCGCCGCGGCGCTCAGGAGGGCGAGCATCATCGCCACCGGATATCGCGCCTGACACCCGGGTGGTCGTCCCGGGTGATGTCCCCCCCGGAG
>RFKJ01000112.1 GCA_003694325.1 Deltaproteobacteria bacterium | reverse complement strand
GCCCGTCGGGCTCGGGAGGGGGGGGGTCATCGGCCGGCGGAGCCGGGGAGGCTCCACAGGCCCACAGGAAGACGAACACCAGCACGGGCACACTGTCTCACAGGTAGCGGGGTCGATGGAATCCCGCCGGGCCCCGGAGTCCGGTTACGCGACGATCCTGGAGGTGGTCCGGTGGTGAGGACACTGCGTTTCTGCTGCGGGGGACGACGATGCGGGGGACGACGATGCGGGGGACGACGAGCCGCGCCCCGACCGGCGCCGGGGGTCGCCCGGCGGGCGCGGCTTCGGGCGACGGCGCGCTGCGCCGCGGTCCTGGCGATCCTGGCGACGACCGCCCCGGCCGCCCGAGCCCGCGACGGCGCGGCGGGGCCACCGGCGGTCCACGACCGGGTCCGCCCGGACTCCACCGCCCACCCGCTGCTGGATGCCCTCGACGCCGAGCTGCGCCGTTCCTGGGACCTGCTGCAGGAACAGCCCGAACCGCCGTACTGGCTGCAGCTCGCCGCGGTCGACCGCCGGACGGCGTCGGTGCAGGCCACCCACGGCGCGGCCGGTACCTGGGAGGAATCCCACAGCCGCATCGGCGACGTCGACATCCGCGTCGGCAGCCCGGCCCTCGACAACACCCACAAGCTGCGCGACGCCGGGTGGTTCGCCGACGAACCGCGGCCCCGCCTGGCCCTCCCCATCGAGGACGACCCGGTGGCCGTGCGCACCGCCCTGTGGCGATCGATCGACGACAGCTACCGCAGCGCTGTGCGCCAGCTCATCAAGGTGCGCACCAACGAGGCGGTGAAGGTCGCCCAGGAGGACACCAGCGGCGACTTCTCCGACGCCCCGGCGGTGGTGGACGTCCGCCCCGGCGCCACCCTCGACCTGGACGGCGCGGAGTGGACCGAACGGGTCCGCGAGGTGTCGGCGCTGTTCCTGGAGTACCCCGAGGTCTTCGACAGCAACGTGTCGTTCACCGCCGAGCAGGAGGTCCGGGTCCTGGTGTCCAGCGACGGCACCCGGCTGCGCTTCCCCCGCACCCACCTGCGGGTCGCCGTCAGCGCCTCCACCGTCGCCGAGGACGGCATGGAGCTGGAGGTCTACGACTACGTCGACGCCGCGACCCCCGACAAGCTCCCCGACGACGACGGCCTGGCCGCCATGGCCCGGGCCGTGGCCGAGCGGGTCACCGCCCTGCGCTCGGCGCCGGTGGTCGACCCCTACGTCGGGCCGGCGATCCTCCGGGGTCGGGCCGCCGCGGTCTTCTTCCACGAGGTCCTCGGTCACCGGGTCGAGGGGCATCGCCAGAAGGACGAGGACGAGGGGCAGACCTTCACCGACAAGGTCGGCGAGCCGGTGCTGCCCGACTTCATCTCGGTCTTCGACGACCCGACCCTGGCGAGCTGGGAGGGGGTGGACCTCAACGGGACCTACCCCTACGACGACGAGGGCGTGGCCGCCCAGCGGGTGCCGGTGGTCGAGGACGGCGTGCTGCGCGGCTTCCTGCTCAGCCGCTCGCCCATCGAGGGCTTCGACCACTCCAACGGCCACGGCCGCCGCCAGCCCGGCGCCGCCCCGGTCGCCCGCCAGGGCAACCTCATCGTCGAGGCCAGCCGGACGGTGTCCTACGCCGAGCTGCGACAGCGGCTGGTGGACGAGCTGGAGGAGCAGGGCCGCCCCTTCGGCCTGATCTTCGACGACATCACCGGCGGCTTCACCTTCACCGGCCGGGTGACCCCCAACGCCTTCAACGTCCAGCCGGTGACGGTGTGGCGGGTCTACGCCGACGGCCGCCCCGACGAGCTGGTACGCGGCGTCGACATGATCGGGACGCCCCTGACGACCTTCGAGCGGATCCTGGCGGCCAGCGACCGCACCGAGGTGTTCAACGGGGTCTGCGGGGCGGAGAGCGGCTGGGTGCCGGTCTCGGCGATCGCCCCCGACCTGCTGATCGAGGAGGTCGAGGTCCAGCGCAAGGAGAAGGCCCAGGATCGCCCCCCCCTGCTCGATCCCCCTCTCCCGGAAGGCGTCCGGCGCCGCCCCGCGCCGCAGGAGGGCACATGATCCGCCTCGCCTGTCGTCTCCTGCTGCCGGGGCTCGTCGCCGCCACCGCCGGTGCCGCCGCCGCTGCGTCGACCGCGCCCTCGCCGGGAGCCCCCGACGGGGCCGCGGCCACCCGTGCCGACGGCGATCCGCCCGCCGCCGTCGCCACCTTCACCGCCGCCGCCGAGATCGAGCTGGAACGCGCCCTGGAGATGCGTCTGCCCGATCAGCCCGCCCCCTACCTGGTCAGCTTCGAGCTGCTCGACGGGAACGTCGCCACCGCCGAGGCCAGCTTCGGGGCGCTGGTCAACACCAGCGCCGGTCCCTACCGCCAGGTCCGCACCGAGGTCCGGGTGGGCGACTACCACCTCGACAACGGGAACTTCGAGGGGGACTTCGGTTCCGACAGCGGGGTCCGGAGCCGCCTGCTGCCCCACGACCCCGTGCTGCTCGCCTTCCGGCGGGAGCTGTGGCTGAGCGCCGACGAGTCCTACAAGGGCGCCGCCCAGCAGCTCTCCGACAAGCTCGCCGCCCGGCAGGGGGTCCATCGGGAGTACACCGACGACCTCTACCGGGTGGACCCCCTGGTCACCCCGCCGCTGCGGCCCGCGGCGGTGGACGAGGCCGCCCTCGACGCGATGGTCCAGGCCCTGTCCGCCACCCTCCGCGGCCACGGCTTCGAGGAGGGCACCGCCATCGCCCGGGACTGGCAGGGCGTCCGCACCCTGGTGTCCAACGAGGGCCACCGGGCCAGCATCCCCACCGGCTTCACGGTGGTCCGGGTGGAGGCCGTGGCCCGCGCCGAGGACGGGGCCCGGTTGCGCGACATCCGGTCCTTCGTCGCCACCTCGCCCGGCGGCCTTCCGTCGCTGGAGGAGATGCAGGCCGAGGTCGAGGAGATGGCCGCCTGGCTGGAGGGCCTGCGCGACGCCCCGGTCGAGGACGACTACCTCGGCCCGGTCCTGTTCCAGGGCCAGGCCGCCATGGAGCTGTTCCGCCAGCTCCTCGCCCCCGAGATGTCGGGGACCCCCCAACCGGAACGCCCGGCCATCGGCTTCGAGACCCCCGATGCGGTCCCCACCGCGCGGCTGGGCCGGCGCCTGTTGCCCGAGGGGTGGCGGGTGGTCGACGACCCCCTCGCCGCCCAGGCCGCCGACCTGCCGGGGGGCTACCTCCATGACTTCGAGGGGGTGCCCGCCCGCGCCGTCACCGTGGTCGAAGACGGCGTCACCCGGGACCTGCTGATGAGCCGGGTGCCCCGCGAGGGCTTCGACGGCAGCAACGGCCATGGCCGCAGCCTCGGCAACGACCGCCGGGTCGCCGTCCCCGCGTCGGTCACCGTCGACGCGGCCCGGACCCGCTCCATGGCCCGGCTCGAACGGAAGGGGCTCGCCCTTGCCCGGGACACCGTCCAGCCCTACCTGCTGGTCATCGGGCAGCTCACCCCGCCGGCCCTGGACGAGGACTTCCGCATCGCCTTTTCGGGCGACGCCCCCCTGCCCGGGCTGACCGCTCCCCTGGAGGCGTGGCGCCTCTACCCCGACGGCACCACCGAACCGGTGCGCGGGCTGGAGTTCGTCGGCGTGGATCGGCGGGCGCTGCGGGACATCGTCCTCGCCGGCCGCCGGAACCCGCCCATGGGGGTCATGGACGCCCCACCCGGACCCCAGCGGTCCAGCATCGGCCCCATCGGCGGGCTTCCGGCAAGCTGGGCGGTCCCCGACGTGCTGATCAGCGAGCTGGAGCTGCACGGCGGCGGAGGCCGGGAACCTCGGATCCTCCCGCCCCCGCCGTGATCCGCCGCCAGGGGGTCACCGGGACCCGTCGGCGCCCGCCGCGGCCAGGGCCCGCTCCAGCTCCTCCCCGAGCTGGAGCGTGCGGGCGTGGGCCGCCTCGATGGACTCGGTGACCACCGCCGAGAAGCGCCCCCGCTTGAGCACCTGGATGGCCCGAGAGGTCGTCCCCCCGGGGCTGGTGACGTCGTCGATGAGCTGGGCGACGTGGATCCCGTCGCGATCCGCCACCCGGATCATCTCGGCGGTGCCGATGAGCGTCGCCAGCACCGTGTCGCGGGCCACCTGGCGCGGTTCGCCGATGTAGGTCGCGGCCTCGACCATCGACTTCACGAAATGCGCGACGATGGCCGGCCCGGTGCCGTTGACCGCCGTGGCCTGGTCGACCTGCTCCTCGTGATCCACGAAGATCTCCTCGCCCATCACCCGCAGGATGGTGCGGACCCGGGCGAGGTCGGCCCGGTCACCGGCGGCGGTCCAGACCGTCATCCCCCGGCGGATGCGGCACGGGAGGTTCGGCATGCAGCGCACGACGTGCTCGTGCCGCAACCCTCGACGGATCACCCCGATTGTTGCGCCGGCGACGATGGACATGACCGTGGTGTGCTCGGGCAGCCGGCCGGCCAGCTCGGCCATCACCTCGGCGAGGTTCTGGGGCTTGACCGCCAGGATGACCACGTCGCACTGCTCGACCAGGGCGCGGTTGTCGGACAGGGTCCGGACGCCGTGGGTCACGTGGACCTGCTGCAGGCGGGTGCGGTTGGGATCGCTGGCGATGATGTGGTCGGGCGGCAGGACCTCCTCGGCGAGGAGCCCACCGATCATCACGTCGGCCATGACGCCGGCGCCGATGAAGCCCAGAGTCCACGGAATGTCCACGACGTTCTCCTGGGGGACGGGCGCGTCCCCGAATGGGGGGTGGGGGAACCGGGCGTGGCGGGCAGGGAGAAGGGCTCCCCGGCCGAAGCGGCCCGCGGCACCCTGTAGCCGCTGCCCCTGCGACCGTCAGGCGCATCCCGGCCGCCGTGCCGACGCGCACGCGATATGGCGAGCCACTCGTTTGGGGATGAATGCGTGAGAGCACCGGGGGAGAGCGGTTCGCGCCGGCGACCAGGAGGGAGACGATGATCGGGACGACCGACCTGCAG
>RFKJ01000111.1 GCA_003694325.1 Deltaproteobacteria bacterium | reverse complement strand
TCGACCTGCTGGCCGGCAGGGGGAGCACCGAGCTGCCCAAGGTCAGCCATCCGCTGGGGGCCACCCCCACCGACCTGCGCGAGCTGTTCCCCGAGCCGATCATCGCCGGGATGGTCGCGGCCCTGCGGCACTTCGACCGGCGACTGCCGGGCTTCGCCGGCCCGGACGCGGTGCTGGTCGCGCCCGAGACCCGGACCACGGCGCCGCTTCGGTTTCTCCGCGACCCGGTCACCCTGGAGAGCACCACGCTCCCGGGGCTCATGCCGCTGGGGGAGGGGGCGGGATTCGCCGGCGGCATCGTCAGCGCGGCCCTGGACGGGTATCGGGCGGCCCGGGTCCTGGTGGACCGCCACTGCCCGCGACGGGTCGACTGAGCCCGGCAGGCCGGGCGTGGAATCGGCCGGCCCAGCAGGCCGGGCGCGGGATCGGCCAGCCCGGCAGGCCGGGCGCGGGATCAGCGCAGGGCGAACTCGACGTCGTCCCCGGTGATGGTGACCAGGGCCCGGGTGGTGTCCCCCTCGCTTCGGCCGATGCAGTCCGTGCTGCCGATGACCCACTCGATGGTGGCCTCGGTCGGGGAGCGGGCCGGTTCCATGGTCCAGGTGCCGCGCTCCGAGCACTCCATCTGCTCCTCGCCGGCGTCGACGTAGCCTTCGGCGACCCAGGTGTTGTCGCCCTGGAACTGGAGGGTGCTGAGGATCACCTGCGCGCCGCCGGAGTCGACGGCGTGGAAGTCGGTGACCGTCCGGGCCGTCAGGGCTTCCACGAAGGCCCGGCTGGCGGCGTCGGTGGGGAAGTCTCCGGTGACGGCCGAAGCCCCGGCCCCCGAGGATGCGGCGGCATCGCCGCTGGAGTTCGGCGGGGTCTTGCCGCCGCAGGCGATGAGGGACGCGAACAGGATGCCGAACATGGTGTCTCCGGGAATGAATCGCGGGATTGCCCAGGACGACGGCCGTCGTGGCGAGGGCATGGTGCCGTGACCGGTGGCGCGGGCAGCGGCGCGGTCGCGGCCGGTGCAGTCGCGTGGCGATGGCCGCCGGACCCCCTGTTATCGGGATCGGCCGGCCGGGGCCCGGGGAGGGTGGGACGGGTTGCCGGGGAGGCAGGGGCCCTCCCCGGCCGGACAGGTCTGGGGAGGCGCGCGCCGCAGGCACATCGACGGGGAGGGCGCCGCCGCGCCGGGGGCGCAGCAACCGCGCGCCGGGCGGCTTGTTGTCGGAACCGTGCCGGCGTAGCCTGCGGGCGCGTCGGTGTGTCCCCCCTCCCCCGGCGGGCCACCGGGCCACCGCCAACGTCGACGAGGTCCACCGTCTCCGCCCTCCTCTCCCGCTGGCTGCCCTGGCGACCGTTGTGGTACCTGGGCGTGGCCACCGCCGTGACCTGGCCGGCCCTCGTCGAGTTGGGCACGGCGGTGCCGGGCGCCGCCCGGACCGACCTGCACAACGCCCTGTGGTCCCAGTGGTTCGTGTGGCGGGCGTTGACCGAGGGCTCGCTGCCCTTCCACACCACGCTCCTCGACCCGCCGGGCGGCGGGGTGCTGGTGCCCATCGACCCCCTCGGGTCGCTGATGGCGCTGCCGCTGGTCGGGCCGCTGGGGCTCGCCACCGCCTACAGCCTGGTCGTGCTGGTCAACGTGGCGGCCTCCGGCTGGGTGGCCCATCGCTTCGCCCGGGCGGTCGCCCGCAGCCGCGGGCTGGACGGGGAGGCGGCCGGCTTCGTGGCGGGGATCGCCTACGCCAGCGCGCCCATCCTCCGGGCGGCTGTGGTCAACGGCACCTCCGAGGGAATCGGCGGGCAGTGGGCGGCCCTGGCGGCGTGGGCGTGCTGGCGGGCGGCGCAACGACCGGGCGCCGGGCGGATCCTGGCGGCGGCCCTGGCGCTGCTGCTGGCCGCGCTGGGGTCCTGGTACGGCGCGGTCACCGCGTTCCTGTTTGCGGGCGCGCTCGTGCTGGTCGGACCCGGAACCGGCGAGGCGTCCATCGGGGGGCGGCGGCGGGCGCTGATCGCGGCGGTGCTCGGCGTGCTGTTCGTCCTGCCGCTCGCCGTGGCGACCACCCGTGCCGCCACCCGGCCCGACAACCTCGTCCGGATCAAGAGTGCCCGCGAGCTGGCCAACGTGCGGCGGTCCACCGGGGCCGCCGATCCCCGCGGGTTCGTCGTCGGCGGGGACTTCCGCTCCCCCGACTTCCGCCGCATCTCCCGGTACGGCGAGCAGTTCTTCCACTGCAACTACCTGGGGTGGGGGCTGATCCTGGCGGCGGCCTTCGCGGGGCGTCGAGGCCGGTCCCCGCGCTTTCTCTGGGCCGGTGGAGGGGCGGGGCTGCTGCTGGCGATGGGCCCGGTCCTCGTCATGGACGGGGCGCCGGTGGTCATCGCCGGCGATCGCGTCATCGGGCTGCCCTACTTCCTGGTGGAGCGCCTGCCGGGGTTCTCCAGCCTTTCCCTGGTGTACCGCCTCACCCAGGCCCCGGCCCTGGCCCTGGCCCTGCTCGCCGGCCTCGGCGCCGCCGCCACCCGGCGCCCGGGATGGGCGGCGGTCGGGATGGTGGCGCTGATCTGCATCGAGGGGCGGTGGGTGTGCCCCCTGAAGTCGCTCCCGGACACGACGTCGGCGGAGGTCGCGCCGTCGATCCGGGCCCTGGCGGACCAGCCGCCGGGCATCGTGCTGGAGTACCCGGTGGTCGGGGGACGGGCCTACCTCTACGAGCAGACCGTCCACCAGCACCCGATCGCCGGCACCCTGAACTTCCCCAACAATGCCGTCGGCATGCAGGCCTGGGCCGCGCTGATCGCCGCCGCCGCCGAGCTGCCGCCATCCCCGGCCGACACCGACTGCGCCGGATTCCGGGAGTTCGTCCGAGGCCGGGCGGAACGGCTCGGCGTCCGCTATGTGGTGGCCCACGCCGACCCCTACGCCCGACCCGACATCCAGGACTCCGCCGTGCAGGCTCTCTCCACCTGCCTTCCCCCGCTCGTCGACGGCGACCGCGCCGTGCAGGTGTACCGGCTGTGGTGACCGGCGGCTGGTTCGCGGCCCCACGTCCGCCGGAGGGGCTCGACGGCCCCGCCGCCTCCCTGCCGTGGCTGGGCCTGCCGCTGCGCGAGCGCCAGGAGCGGGCATTCCTCGAGGCTCGCCAGGCGGTCCACTCGACGGTGGTCGGCCGCGAGGGAGCGGCCGGTGAGCAGGCCGAGGGGGACGCCCCGGCTCCGGGCCCGCGGCTGCTCGTCCGCGAGGACGTGGCCCTCACCCAGGCCACCGTGCGGGATGCGCTGGCCCGGGTCCAGGGCCGCCGGGAGGACCTTCGCTTCGTGCTCGGCGGACGATCCGGGGCCTTCCTCGAGGAGCTGGGGCTGGGGCGGGACGAACCGCTGCTGGTCTACATCGCCGACGGTGTCCCGACCGCGGAGCGGATCCGCGAGGCGGCCCCCGTGGAACTGGACCCCCAGGAGCGCCTCATCCAGGTGCCCGTGCCCGGCGAGGCCGGCGCCGACATGATCGAGCTGCCCCTGACCGAGCGACTCATGCATCCCGCCGGGCACTGGCTGCAGTTGCTGTGGGCCAACCTGCTGGGCCTGGCGCCCTTCCTGTGGCGGGGGCTCGCCGGGCGCAACGTCGTCGAGACCGCCATCCGCCTGACCTGGGCGGTGGTTCGCGCCGGATCGGTGGACCCCGCCCGGGTCGGGGCACGGCTGGTGCGCCGCGGGCGGGGCTGCCGCATCCACCCGTCGGCCGTGGTCGAGGGGTGCTGGCTGGGCGACGGCGTGGAGATCGGAGCGCAGGCGGTGGTCCGGGGGGCGGTGCTGGCCGACGGCGCCATCGTCGAGGACCAGGGCCTCGCCGAGTTCGTCGTCCTGGGGCCCGGGGCCCGGATCCAGCGCCAGGGGCTGGCCAAGCTGTCGGTGGTGGGGGCGCGGGCGGCGGTGGG
>RFKJ01000110.1 GCA_003694325.1 Deltaproteobacteria bacterium | reverse complement strand
GGCCGGTGCTCGCCTGCTGCAACGGCGTCGGCGTCGGCACCTTCTTCTGGAAGTACTTCGAGCGCCACTTCTCGCGAGACCACACCGTCCTGCTGTGGGACTACCGCGGTCACGGCCGCAGCGGCCGGGACCTCGATCCCCACGTCGCCGACATGTCGGTGGAACGGCACGCCCGCGACATGATCACGGTGCTCGACGACGCGCGGGACAGCGGCGTCGACAGCGGCCCGGTGGTGGCCGTGGGCCACAGCATGGGCTGCCAGGTGGCGCTGGAGTACTACGCCATGCGCCCCGACGACGTCTGCGGCCTGGTGCTGGCGCTGGGAACCGCCGGACGCGCGCTGGACACCTTCTTCGACTGGCCCCACTCGCCTCTGCTGTTCCGCCTGGCCCATCACCTGATCTTCCGGGCCGGCGACACCGCCAACCAGATCATCCGTCCCCTCCTGGAGTCGCCGCTGGCCTGGTACGTCGCCAGGAAGGGCGCCCTGGTCGACCCCTACTACACCTCGCGGGAAGACCTGGTCCCCTACCTCGACCACCTCGCCACTCTCGACTTCCGCCTGTTCATCGAAAACGTCTGCCGGCTGAACGACCACGACCGGTGGCCGCTGCTCCCCCAGGTCAAGGTGCCGACCCTGGTCATCGCCGCCGAGAACGACAAATTCACCCCGATGTGGTGCAGCCGCAAGATGGTGGACGCCATCCCGGGAGCCGAGCTGCTGGTGCTCGCCGACGCCAGTCACGCCGCCCTCATCGAGCAGCCGGAGACCATCAACCACCGGGTCGAACGCTTCCTCCGCGAACGCATCGAAGGCCGGGCGTGCGACTCCGTGCCCATGGCGGCGGTCACCGGGAGTCGGTCGGCAGGTCGGTAGCCGCCACCGACAGCCGGGCCAGCGCCTGGTCCCCCACGCGCTGCAACATGGCGGGCAGCTCCCGCAGGCGAAGCGACTCCAGCACGCTGCCGGGGACGTAGGCCGCCGGCTGCACCTCGATCTCGTAGACCAGCTCGGTGCGTTGCCCACCAGCCCGAGGGTGCAGGGTCCACGCTCCGTCGTTGACCCGAAACGGCCCCTCGACCAGGGTCCAGGACAGGCGGTGGTCCCCCCTGCGGACCAGCCGCAGCACGAAGGTCAGGGGGCGGACCAGCAGCAGGTCGAGGCGGACCTCCCAGATGTCCTCGTCGTCCCCCCGCTCCCGTCGCAGCACCTCGGCCGAGCGGACCCATGGAAGGAAGGAGGGCCAGGCGGGGAAGTCGGTGAGCACCGCCATCACGACCGGCGGCGGGGCCGCAACCTCCACGCGGGCCTCGGCACGGGCCATGGCCGGCCTCCCCGTCAGCGCCGCCGTCGACGCCGACGGCGCCGACGCGGACGGCTCTTGCCGGTGTGCGGCGGCGGCTCGGTGGCCACCGCCTCGCCCAGCCACTCCCCCCACCGCTCGTTGACGGCCCGGGCCAGGCCGCGGTACCGGCGCAGCTCCGGGTCGGCCTTGACCAGGGCGAACGCCTCCTCCCGGGCCCGAAGCAGCAACGCGCGGTCCTGGGGCGGATCGGCCCACCGAAGCTCCGGGGCCTCGCAGGCCCGGTCGCCGAGCAGCGCCTGCAGGCCCCGCACCTGGAGATCGATCTCGGCGAGGCGATAGCCGTCGCTCTCCTGGGCGGCGAGGTCCACCAGCTTGACGCCATCGGCGTTGGGCGGATCTCCGAGGACCATGTAGCAGGTGCCGTGGTGGAGGTGTCCGCGCAGCCGGTGCAGCCGGATGAGGCTGTGCTTGTCGGCATGCTCCACCACCATCGCGGTGGCGTTGTCCACCGCCGGGGCGTCCTCGATGTAGGTGGTCGACACCAGGACGTCGATGCGCCGATGGCGGAAGTCGTCGAAGACCCGCAACCGGTCCTCGCGGCTCATCGCCGACGAATACACGGCCAGGCGCGCACCGGGCAGCAGCTCCGACCGCAGGGCCTCGGCGAAGCGCCGAGCGTCCTCCGGGCCGAGCAGGTCGCGCCCCTCGGCCACCGGGAACACGACGTAGGCCTGGTGGCCCCGCTCGATCTGCGCCCGGACCTGGGCGTAGGCCTCTCCCCGCTGGGCGCTGCTGACCACCCGCGGCACCGCGCGGGTGCGTCCCTGCCGCGGGACGGTGGACAGGTCGAATTCCCCGAAGACGCTGAACACGAGGCTGGCGGGGATCGGCGCCGTCGTCATGACCAGCAGGTCCGGACGGGGGTTGCGCCCGTGGAGGTCGGCCGGCCGTACCGTGCCGTAGTGGTCCCGCTCCTCCACGACCACCAGGCCGAGGCGCTTCCACTCGCGCTCGTCCTTCAGCAGGTCCGCGGTTCCGAAGACGATGTTCGCCTCCCCTCGCCGGATCGCGTCGGCCTGGGCATGCCCGAGGCGTTCGCCGACCAGCAGGGGAGAGATCCCCACCGATCGCAACAGCGGCTCGGCGAACAGGAACCGCCGCTCGGCGGTCAGCCCGTCCGGACACACCATGGCGACCTGGGTCCGGTTCTCGACGACGACGATGGCCGTCATCAACGCCACCAGGCCCTTGCCGGCTCCGACCTCTCCCTGGAGCAGTCGGACCATCGGGGTGCTGCGCACCAGGTCCCGGCGGATCTCGCTGAAGGCCAGCTCCTGGCCGTCGTCCAGGGTGATCCCGTGCTGCTGCTCGATCTGGCCGAGGTAGCTGTGCAGCGCCCGGTGGTGGACCCCTCGCCCCAACCGCCCCCGGCCGGTGCGGAGGGCCACGCCCAGTTGCAGCAGGAACAGCTCCTCGAAGGCCAGCCGAGCCCGACCCCGGCCGGTGCTGTTCGCCGGGAAGTGCGCGTCCCGCAGCGCTTCGTCGAGGGGCAGCAACCGGTGGTGCTCGATGATCGGGGACGGCAGCGTGTCGTGGATCGCCCCCAGGACCACCTGCAGCGCCCGGGCGACGATGTCCCGCATGGAGCGGTCATCGATCCCTTCCCGGTCATAGCAGGCCAACAGCCCGCTCCCCCGGCCATCGACCCCCACCGGCTCCGGTTCGTAGAGGATCACCTGGGGTCGCAACGGCGCGCCGGCCGCCGGGTCGGGGGCCACCTGCACCGGTTCGGCGTCCGGCGGAGGCTCCGCCGTCACCTCGTCCGGGTCGAGCTCATCGATCTCGACCCGACCGACCAGCGCGAGATCCCGGCCGGTCCACCAGGAATCGAAGGCCCGGGGGCGCCCGGCCAGCCAGCGCGCGCCCACCAGCAGGCCGTCCCGGGTGCGGATCGTGACCTCGTGCCGGACCACCCCCGGGGTGAACCGGGTGATCCGCGACACGACCGGGCCCCGGACCATGACCGGTTCATCGACGACCGCGGCGCCCGCCCGCCACTGGGGCCGGCGGATGAACCGCACTGGCGGCAGCGCCAGCAGGTCGG
>RFKJ01000109.1 GCA_003694325.1 Deltaproteobacteria bacterium | reverse complement strand
GGATCGCAGAGGCGACCCGCCACCCCCGCGATCCTGGCCGCTTTCCGGTCAGGATCGGCCCCAAGAGGCGTCGCCCACCCGATCCTGACCGCGATCCGGTCAGGATCGAGGAGGCGACCGGTCAACGAGCGGATCCTGGCCGCGAGGCACCGCCGCAACCACCTCGCCCCATCATCTACGACGCGAGCCATCCACGACGCACCCCGACGCGATCGGTCGCGCCGCCCCCCGGCCCCGCGCGGTTCCTCCCTCAGCTCGCCGCCACCACCTCGATCTCGACCAGCGCGCCCGCCGGCAGGCGGCTGACCTCGACCGCCGACCGGGCGGGGGGACGCTCGGCGAAATACCGCCCGTAGACCTCGTTCACCGCCTTGTAGTCGTCCAGGTCGACCAGGAAGATGGTCGTCTTGACGACGTTGTCGAAGTCCATGCCGGCGCTGGCCAGCACCGCCCGGATGTTCTCCATCGCCACCCGCGCCTGGCTGGCGGCATCCTCGCCGATGAGCCTGCCGTCGGGTCCCAGGGCGATCTGCCCCGACAGGAACACCAGCCGCTTGCCCTCGGTGGCGACGGCCTGGCTGTAGGGACCGATGGGATCGGGGGCCAGGGGGCTGCGGATCACCTGCTTCTTCATGGTCGTGCTCCGGGCGGGTGGAGGGGATGCCGGCCGCAGCGTACCCCGGAACCCCGGCGCCGGTGCGACGACCCGCCCGGTTCGCCCGGCCGGTGCGTGGGGTAGCGTCCAATGATCCCCGCCGAGACCTCGCAGGAGTCCGCGCCATGTCCCCGACCCCTCCGCGCGCCGCCGCCGACGTCACCGCCGCGCTCGACCAGGCCGTGGCCTACCACGACCGCCTCCGCGCCGAGCTGCCGGCGCTCGATGCCGCCCTGGAGGCCCTGCCCGCGCCCAAGGGGCTGATGGCCCCCTGGAAGCACTTCCTCCGCCACATCGGCGAGCACCTCGACGAGGAGGAGCAGGGCCTGTTCCCCGCCCTGCGGGCCCTGGCCGACGGCCGGACGCCGGACACCGACTTCGTGGGTCCCCTGCAGGTTATGGACTTCGAACTGGCCGAGGTGCAGATCATCGCCGACGCCCTGCGCAACGCCGCCCGCGATGCCGGCGAGCACGAGCCCCGGCTGCTGGCCCTGCTCGACGGGCTGGAGGAGCACGCCCGCCTCGAACAGGAGGTGCTGCGGCCGCTGGCCATGCAGGCCCTCGACGCCTGGGCGGCCGCCGCCCGGCCCGACGACGGCGAGCAGTCCTCGCAGGCGCCGGCCCGGCCCCTCCGCCGTACGCGCGGCCGCTGCAACACCTGCCTCCGCGACGTCCCCGCCGAGGTGGTCCGCGATGCCACCGAGGTCCGCCTGGAGAAGCACTGCCCCGAGCATGGCACCACCACCCAGCTCCTCTCCCGGGCCCCCGACTACTGGGAGGAGCTGGACCGCTTCTACTTCACGGTCAACCACGAGGAGTTCCCCCAGCGCGACTACATCGTCCGCATGACCGAGCGCTGCAACCTCGACTGCCCGATCTGCCTGGCCAAGGCCAACACCGAGGACACGGCCGACCTGGACCTGTCCGGCTTGCAGGCGCTGCTGTCGGAGCGCCGGGGCATCAAGATCGACCTCATGGCCGCCGAGCCCACCCTGCGCGAGGACCTCGAGGACTGGATCCGCCGGGTCAAGGCCAGCGGCAACATCGCCGCCCTGCACACCAACGGGCTCAAGCTGGCCAACCGCGAGTACGCCCGGCGCATCAAGGAAGCCGGCGTCGACGAGGTCTTCGTCCAGTTCGACGGGTTCGACGACGACGCCCACAAGGTCCTGCGCGGCCGCCCCCTGGTCAAGGCCCGCCTGGCCGCCATGAAGAACCTGCGCGAGCTGAACATCGCCACCAGCCTCATCGTGGTCATCGCCCGGGGCCTCAACGAGCAGGAGGTCGCCCGCACCTACCGCTACGCCCTGCGCCCCGACAACGACCACATCCGCGAGGTCTTCTTCCTCGGGCTGCGCCTGCTGGGCAGCGCCCGGGACGCGCTCAGGACCGGGCGGTCCGCCAAGGGCGTGGCCGGGGAGCGGGTCTCCGACATGGCGATGATGCCCGACGAGATGATCGACCTGCTGTGCGCCCAGGAACCGGGGATCCGCCGCGAGGACATCCGGGCGTTCAACAAGCTGTACTTCTCGATGCTGTCGGCCTTCCGGGTCAAGAAGTGCCTGTACGTGCAGCACTACATGGTCGCCCGCGACCGGCGGCCCCCCGCACTGCCCGACGACGTCCTCGTCCCCGACCGGGCGTTCGGAACCCCCATCGCCGAGCTGCTCGACCTGCCCGGGCTCGAGCGGGCCGCCGACCGCTACGCCGCCACCTTCCAGCGCCACCCCCAGCTCGCCCGGGCCCGCCTGCTGGCCGACCTCGCCCGCCACGGCGTCACCCGGGACACCATGCGGATGTTCGCCGACCTCGTGCGGCTGCAGAACCTGTTCCGGGCGGGCATGAACCTCAAGAAGGTGCCCCGGCGCTTCCTCATCCTCGGCTTCATCACCGCCTGCGACCCGCACAACTTCGACTCCCAGGTGGCGATCAACTGCGGAAAGGGCGAGCTGTCGGTCGACGGCGGGTTCGTCGACAGCGGCGCCGTGGCCAACGTCCGCCGGGAGGCGCGGTTCGACCGGTCCGACCGTCGCCCCGGCAAGGCCTGGACCGGGGGCTGATCCCCCGGCCGGACCGGGGGGGCGTCGCGGTCAGCCCTCCCACTCCTGGAATTCCTCGAAGTAGTCGATCCGCCGCCGGTCGGTGCTGGCCATCCGGGCCCGGGTGCGGGCCCACTCCCGCAACTCCTTGAGCCGATCGTCCATGGTGACGGCCAGGGGCACCATGTCCCGGGCGGCGTCCACGAGGTCGTGGTCGTCCAGCGGCCGCCCCTCGGCGAAGGCCGAGTACAGGCCGGCGACGATGAGCTGCTCCAGCTCCGCCCCGCTGAATTTCTCGGTGTCCTCGGCCAGCCGGGTCAGGTCGAAGTCGTCGGGGTCCCGCCGCCGCTTGCGCAGGTGGATGTCGAGGATCTGCAGGCGCTCGTGGACGTCGGGGAGGTCCACGAAGAAGATCTCGTCGAAGCGTCCCTTCCGCAGCAGCTCCGGCGGCAGCACCCGCACCTCGTTGGCCGTGGCCACCACGAACACCGGCGCCTGCTTCTCCTGCATCCAGGTGAGGAAGTAGCCGAGCCCCTCCCCACCCCGCTGGTCGGCGGTCATGAAGCCCTTCTCCAGCTCGTCGATCCACAGCACGACCGGGGCGAGGCTCTCGGCGAT
Organism: Deltaproteobacteria bacterium; assembly: GCA_003694325.1. Lineage (GTDB taxonomy): Bacteria > Myxococcota_A > UBA796 > UBA796 > UBA2385 > J125. The sequence continues at coordinate 5,814 of RFKJ01000109.1, read as the reverse complement.
CTTCACCGTGTTGCGCAGGCTCTGCTCCTCGTCTCCGCCGGCGAACACCGCGGCGACGTCCAGGCGCAGCAGCGGGAAGCGCCACAGGTCGGCGACGGCCTTGGCCATGAGCGACTTCCCGCAGCCCTGCACGCCGAGCATGAACAGCCCCGAGGGTTGGGGCAGCCCGAAGCGCCGAGCCTCGGGGCTGAAGGCGAGCTTCCGCTGCCGGAGCCAGCGCTTCAGCGCATCCATGCCCCCGACCTCGTCGATGGAGCCCGGCCGCTCCCACAGCTCGAGGTATCGGCTCTTGCGGATCGCCTGGCGCTTCTCCTCGACGAGCTGGCGGAGATCGTCGTCGGTGAACCGCCCGCCGGCCAGCAGGATCCGGGCGTACAGCCGCTTGATCTCCCGCTCGCTCAGGCCCAGGCAGCCCTGGACGAACTGGGCGAAGCGGGCCTCGGGGATCTCGATGCCCTCGGCCTTGCAGAGCACCGACAGCAGGCGGCCGACCTCGGCCTGGTTGGGCAGGGGGACGTCCAGGACGGTCAGGTCCTTCTCCAGCTCCGGCGGGACGCGGACGGCGTGCCCCACCAGGATGATGGCCTGTCCCCGCGGCCCCAGGGTCGCGACCAGGTCACGGAGCCGCCGCACCACCCGCGGTTCGCCCAGGAAGGGGTGGAGGTCATAGAACACGAACAGCGCCCGCTCGCCCCGCTCCGCCACCGCCCGCAGGGCGTCGGCCGCCAGGCCGGTGCCGGGGAGGGCCTGCCCCCCGGGGCCCAGCAGCCCGGTGGTCGTCCGCCAGTGGAACACCGCCATCCCCTCGGCCCGCCCCAGCTTGTCCATGGCCCGGCTGACGCGGTCCTCCTCGTGGGTGACGAGCTGGATGAGGGAGTAGCGGGCCTTCACCATGACGGAGAGGCGCTGGAGCAGGTCGGTCACGCGCAGCCGGGGGGCGGGAGGGGAGGGTTCAGACGAGGTCGGCGAACCGGTCCTCGTGGTGGCGGAACACCGAGTAGCCGATGGTCAGCGACAGCGTCGCCATCACGGTGATGACGATGACCGAGTGGGGGTGCGGCAGCCGCTGGTTGAGCACCAGCTCGTGGAAGACGCCGACCAGGTGGGCCAGGGGGTTGAGCAGCAGCAGCAGCTTGAACTGCGGCGGATACTGGCTGGCCGGGTAGAAGATCGGCGTCACGAACATCCACAGCAGCAGCACGGCCTTGACCCAGTGCACCGTGTCCTTGAAGTAGACGTTGGTCACGCTCAACAGCAGGCCCACGCCCATGACGAAGGCCGCCTCGATGAGCACCGCCACCGGCACGAGCAGGAAGGTCCACGACAACCCGTTGCCCAGGGCCAACGCCGCGATGGCCAGCAGGCCGATGCGGATGCACTGGTTGAGCACCGCGCTGGCCACGACGTGTCCCGGCAGCACGATGGCCGGGAAGTGCACCTTCTTGATGAGGTGGCCGTTTTCGTTGATCGAGGTGGCCGCGCGGGCCAGGCCATCGCTGACCGCGTACCAGGTGACCATGCCGCAGAACAGGAACAGCGCGTAGTGCGCCCGCCCGGCGCCCTCCACGAACCGGACGCCGATGAGCACGTTGAACACGAAGGTGTAGGTGATCAACTCCAGCAGCGGCGTGACCACCGTCCAGAAGAAGCCCAGGGAGCTGCCGGTGTAGCGGTGCCGCAGGTCGCGGACCACCAACGCCCAGATGAGGGACCGGTGCCGCCACAGGGCCCCGATCCCCCGGGTGGCCGAGAACCCGTGCGGGGTCCCCGGCGCGGCCGAGTCGACCCGCACGGCCGGGGTCGGCGCCCGTTCCCTCGGCGGCGGTGGCGGTGTGCGCGGCATGGTCACGGCCATCGGCAGACCCTACCCCAGTCGGGCTCGGCGGCGTCCAGCTCCGTCAGGGAAGGAAACGCGCCCGCTGGTGCGCGTCCGGGAGGCGGCAGTGGTCGACCCGGCCGAAGATCCGGTAGCGCACCCGGGCAAACCCCCGGTAGGCGAGGTCGGCCACGACGTGGGGGATCACCGACAGCACGGCCAGCAGCGACCACGGGGCCGGCAGGCGCCGGCAGATCCGGAAGATGGCCCGGCTGTACCAGTAGACCCGCTCCCGGCCGCCGGTGTCGGTCTCGACGTAGACGATGCTGTCGAGGTCGGGGGGGATCCGCGGATGCCGCTGCCGCACCGCTCGGGCCGTCGGCCCGTCGAGCGGGGCGAAGTGCAGCACACCGTCCCGATCGTGGTCCAGCAGCCACTGGACGGTGCGGTCACAGAAGCCGCACTCGCCGTCGTAGAGCACGAGGTAGCGCGCGTTCCGGGGAGTGGTGTCCATGCTCCCACCGTAGCCGGCTGCCACCGCACCGGCAGCCACCGCCGCCCCGGCCCCGCTTCCTCCCGGGGGCCGACGGCACCCGGGGGTCGCCGCTTCCCCGCCGCGTCTCCGGCCCCGACCGCAGCGGGGCCCATGCCTCGGCGGCGGCCGGCTCAGGCGCCCGTCGAGGCATCCGGCAGCACCCGGAACCCGCCGACCATCGCCTTGATGAACGGCATCCGCGGCTCCAGTTCGTCCATGGTCCAGCGCATGGCCGTGAAGATGTCGTCGAAGGCCGGAACAAGGTTGATCGGCGACAGCCGGCGGGCCAGCGGGAAGTAGAGGTTGGCGTAGGAGAGGTTGGCCCGAACGTTGGGACGGACCACCTGCTGCAGCGGCAGCCACACCATCGACCGGGGCGATGGGGCAAAGCAGTCCATGGCCAGCACGAAGGGGTTGCGCCGCCCGATGCGGCCGGCCATCACCTCGGCGAAGGCCGGTCGCGCCGGCAGGTTGTTGACGATGCCGCCCTCGGTGAGCCGGGTGATCCCGTAGCGCCCGTACAGCATGTCCAGGAGCCGCCGCATGTGCTGGTCGTCCCGGTAGATGTCGTAGTGGATCACCCCGGGTACGGCCGAGGAGAAGCCGGCGGCGTCCAGCGCGTCGGCGTCCATGGTCAGCGGGTCGGCGCCGAACACCACCTCGCGCAGGGCCTCCGGCGTCTCCATCAACTCCTGGAAGACGCGCACCAGCCGTCCCAGCCGCGCCAGTCGCGACCGCTTGAGCACCACCCCGGGCTGGGCGGCGTCGTCCATGAAGCGCTCGTACCACCCCAGGTCGTGCTTGAGCCCCTCCACCGTGATGCCGGTGGCCACGATGAGCAGGGGGATCTCCATCGTGCGGAAGGTCAGCGGCGCGCCGTCGGCGTCGCGCAGCAGGCTGCCGATGGCCGCCCGCAGGTACAGGCGGAGGGTCGCCGGGATCCCGTAGTGGCTCTCGGCTTCGAACACCCGAAACACCGTCTGCCACGACAGGCGCCGGGCCGCGGCGAACATCGGCGCCCCATCGAAGATCCGGCGCCGGGCCCGAAACAGGCTCATCAGGGACCCGATGGAGGTGCCGGCCAGCAGCTCGGGTTGCAGGCCGTGGCGGTGCAGCAGGGTGAAGGCGCCGGCGTAGCCGTAGCCCGAGCCGCCCCCGCCGCCCGCGGCGACCACGAGCTGGCGGGTGGTGACCTCGGCTTCGAGGCTGTCCCGGTCCAGCCGGCCGGCGGCCAGCAGGCGGGAGCGGGCCCGGCGGGTCGCCGCCACCAGCACCGGCAGCTCCCGGATGGCGCCCCACAGCCCGTCGTCGGCCAGCGGCACCCGCGTCGCGCGGGCGTCCAGGTGCGGCCGCAGCGCCTCCAGCACCCGCCACCGGTGCGGGGCGAGCTGCTCGGCCACCTCCACGTCTTCCCCGTCCCGGTTCCGCACGACGGTCAGCCGGGCGAAGCTCAGGACGTAGCGCAGCGCGTCGACCAGGTGCTCGCCCACCTCTCCGGGGCGGGCCAGGTGCCGGCGCACCACCTCCTGCTCGAGCTGGTCGAGGGGTCGTCGAACCTCCAGGTGTTGCGCCGCGTCCATCGGGCGGCAGGGTAACCGCAGCGCCCGGGGGGCGTCGGGGAGGCTTCGTCAGTGGGGCTCGTCGGCGTGGGGGTCCGTGTAGTGGTCGGCGAGGGCGTAGTTCACGACCAGCGCAAGCGCCGCCTTCAAGGGCTGGCCGGCTTCGCTGTAGCTGAGCAGTTCCAGCGCCCGCGGGCCATGGATCCGCACCGGTTCCGCCAGCAACGCGTGCAGCGCCGACTGGGTGCTGTAGATGGCCTTGCGAAACGCGATGTGGACAGGACGACCCGCCTCGATGGCGGCGAGCACTTCGGGGCGATGGCGCCGGTACCAGTCCTTGTCCGCCGCGAAGCGACACCCGTCGACCGGCGGCTTCAGCACGAGCGCGCCCTCGGGGGGGGTCTCCCGCCACGCCGGATCCGCACCCGCCCGGACCCCCACCCCGGCGTTGGACACCGCGAAGGCCCCGACCTGGTCGGGCTTGATGGTGACCCCGACCAGCGTGCCCTTCCAGGTCGTCTCCAGGTCTTCGAAGCGCGCCGGGTACGGGTGGCGCTCCACGAAGCAACCCCGCTGGGACAGGATCACCATCTCGCCGCCCGAGTCCCGGGCGTAGAGCCGGGTCGTGTGCAGGCCAATGCCGTGGTTGTTCGGAGCGTGCGAGACACCGCGCCGGCCGGCACCGGTGACGTGGGGCTGCAGTGCCTTCTCGATGGCACTCTTGTCGTCGTCGTCGAGGTCGGCGACCCCCTTGCCACGCAGCCGGCGCAGGATGCCGACACCGGTGTCGGCCACGCCGAAGCTGACCCGCCGCTGGTTGTGGAACCAGCCTGCCGCGAAGCTGGTGGGCGTCTTGCTGTCGCTGTGTTCATCGGCGTTGCGGTCAATCTCGCTGACCGCGTCGCCCACAGCCTTCACCGCCGCTGGGGCCGTGATGTTCAGGACCTCGATGACACCGCTGTGCAGCCCTTCTACGCGCCGGGAGCCCGACACCACGCACAGCGGATGGAATTGCCGCTTTGCGTTGACTTCGTCGCTCCATGGCGGGTTGGTCGCCAGGGCGCTGAGCAGGCCGGTGCGCCAGGTGTAGGGGGTCTGGATGCTCCGGTGGGGCCGGATCCTGCACCCCGCCCGTCGGCGATCGAAGGCCCAGGCGCTCAGCGCCGTAAGCGCCAACGGCTCGGCATGGGTCGGTGGCCCCGCCGCTGCCCGTACCTCGACCTCTTCACCGGCAAGTTCCCAGTCCCAGCCAGCCGGACCGGGCCCAGTGAGCACGAAGGAGAGATCGAGGACAGGGGGAAGGGTCAGGACAGCCATGCGCACTCGCGATGTTCGCGGGCCAAGGATAACCAGCAAGCACCAAGGCCGAGCCGACGCCCGCGTCCATCGAACCTCCGTCGAGCCCCTGCAGCCGGACAACCCACGACCCCATGCGAATGCATGCCCACTTGACGCCGCCGCCCTTGGAAAGTAGCTTCTCCACATGGAACGGCCACGAGCCTTCCCGGTGAAGCTCGGCACCTGCCGAAGTCTTCCATTCTCTCTGGCAGTTCGCGCGTTGCCATTCTGACCCGACGTCGCTTCACGGGCGAGTCCCGTGAAGGCGGACGGCGGGCAGGCAACGCGCAGCTTCAGGCAGTGGCCCTCCCCCCTCCGGGTGAGGGCCATTTATGCTTCTCGGGCATGTGCCTCAGCACGACGGGCAACGCGATGAGCGCCACCCTCGGAAGGGTCCTCGAAGACATCCGCCGCCAGGCCGGCGGGCCGGGCAGCACGATGCTGCTCTCCACGCTCGGTCAGCGCCTCCTCCAGCAGGGGCTCCATCTGACGGATCTTCCCCCGACTGGAATGATTTTTCTGGCAGAACACCCAGAAGAACAGGCGGCACTCAAGCAATATAGCTG
>RFKJ01000108.1 GCA_003694325.1 Deltaproteobacteria bacterium | reverse complement strand
GCCTGCAGCCGGGAGGACCTCTACGGGGGCCAGACCTTCACCCAGACCGTCGCCCAGGCCTACGCCGACTGCAACGAGTCGGAGATCCGCTTCCTGGCCAGCAAGCAGGGCCTGCAGACCGTCTTCGACAACTGCGGCTCCAACAACTTCGCCGCCTTCTCCTGGTCGCCCGACGGCCGGTGGCTCTACTTCGAGCTGACCCACGGGGGCTACATCCTCGACGGCGAGACCAAGGACATCCTGACGGTGCCCACCGAGGCCCCGGTGGCCCGGGCGGCCTGGCTGCGGCCCGACCTGCTGGCCATCCCCCTGGGCCCGCCGGAGGGGGCCACCGACGACCACGGGCGGATCGCGCTGCTGAACCGGTCGGCCGGCACCCTCGACGAGCTGAAGGTCCCGCTGTCGGCGCTGCGCGACCTCCAGCCCGATGGACAGGACGGCCTGGTGCTCACCGGCCTGGACGACCAGGGACGACGGCGGATCCGGCGGATCGACGTCGCCACCGGTGCGCTGACCGTCCCCTGGACCTTCCTCGATGCCGTCGACGCCGAGACCGGGCGGGTCGATTTCGCTCCCGACGCGGGCCTCATCGGCGTGGCCGGCCCCGAGGGCGGCCGGTTGCTCAAGGCGGACGACGGCAGCGTCCTCGTGGAGCTGCCGGGGGTCAAGCGGGTGATCCCCCACCACGAGGGGCGCTACATCGCCCTGGAGGTCGATGGCGCCCCGGTCAGCCCCTTCGACATGCGGGCCTGGGACGAGCTGTCCCCCGAAGCCCGGGAGCGCGAGCTGCAACGCCAGAAGAAGTGGCTGGAGAAGCAGCCGGACTGGGTCACCAAGGAGATCATCCCACCCGAGGTCCAGGTCCTCGACCTGCAGAAGGGGGCCCGCTACCGGATCACCTCGTGGTGGGGCGATCGCTTCCAGTGGTACAAGCCGCGCAACTACTACTTCAGCGCGGTGATGTTCGGCATCGAGGGCAAGCAGCTCAACACCAACGTGATCCTCGGCGACCTGCGCGAGAAGCTGCGCATGCTCGACAAGGGCGAGGTGCCGCTGGGCATGGAGGTGATCGCCGGAGAGCCGGCGGCCCCCGCGGCTGGCACCGAAGCCTCCCCGACTCCATCCCCCGGCGCCGACCGGCCGACCCCCTGACCCCGCTGCCCGGCGCGAGGTGCTTCGACCCGCCGGCTACAGGTCCAGGCAGGATCGGATGATCTTCGCCACCGCGGGGTCGAAGGCCACGCCATCCGGTCCCGGTTCCCCGCACCGCTGCTGGCCGTCGACCTCGACGCAGGGGGACACCACCCGCCCGTCGGGCGGGGCCGGTCCCGTCGCGCCGAACAGGCAGGAGTGGGGCCCCCGGAACGACTCGATGCCGATGGAGAAGCTCTCCACCCGCAGGTCGAACCGGCTGGCCACGCCGCTGCGGTAGTTCGCCAGGGCGGTGGTGATCGGCGCGAGATCCTGCAGGGCGACGACCCGGTCGCCGTGGGTGCCCACCGGCAGGAGGCGGGTGTCCGGGCGAAGCTGGAGCCGGATGCTGCCCGCGAAGGACCGGCTGTCATACCGGATGTAGATGTTGGCCGGGGAGGCCACCAACCCGGCGAGGTCGGCGCTCAGGGCCGTGACCAGCGCCGGGTCCGAAAAGAAGCCCTTGTGCAGCGCGCCGATGCCCTGCCAGACGAGCACCACCTGCACGGGCGGGGCGGTCTCGACCCGGGCTCCACCGGGGGCGTCGTCGGCGGCCTGCTGGTCGCGTCGAGCCTGTGCCTGCCGAGCCTGCTCGGCCAGGGCCTCGGCCCGGGCCTCGGCCTCGTCGGGGCTGACCTCCGGCGGCGGCGGCACGTCGGCTTCGCAGCCGACCCACAGGGCCAGGGCCAGGGCCAGGGGAGCTATCGGATCAACCCGTGGCGCTTCTTGACCTCGCGCATGGCCTCGGCCAGGGCCAGCTCGTAGTCCACCGTGCCCTCGGCGATGTTCTTGATCCGCTCCCGGGCCTCCTCGCGCAGCGCCCGCTCGTCGACGTCGTGGCTCCGCAGGATCTCGAGGATCCGCTTGTAGAGGTCCCGGTCCTCGGCGTAGACCTCGTCGACGAAGTTGCTGATCATGAAGTTCTCGACGAACTGCCGGGCCAGGAAGCGCTCGACGTCGTCGCCGGTGGGGTGTCCCATCTCGGCCGAGAGCTGCCCCCGGACCTTGCCGTAGCGATCGTAGGGGACGCTGTTGCGGGCCATGTACTCCTTGACCCGCTCGCGCAGCTCGTGGTCCCGACGGGAGTACTCCTCCATGATGGCGACCAGGTCCAGCTCGGCCTCGGCGCGGTTTTCGTTGGACACCTCGATGGTGCCCTCCGCGCAGAGCCGTTCGATGACATCGTGCGCGATCTCGGGGATCTTGAGGCGGTAGAGCTTCATGGTCGCGCGATCCTTTTCCGGGCGCGGCGTCGTCGGGGCGTCGGTCCCCGTCCAGGACGGGGCCGGCACGGCGCCGAGCGGGTTCAGAGGGGGAAGCTCGTCGACACCCCGATACGTAGCGCGTTGAGACCGGCGGCGGTGCGGACGGCCGCCAGTTCCGGGCGCGCCTTCTTCAGCGGGGCCTCGGCGAGGAACGAGACCGTGTAGCCCGCCTCCAGCTCGATGGCGAACGGCGCGACCCGCCCCAGCCGCAGCCCGGCCGACAGGTCGGCAAGCGGGGCGAATTGCCGGGTATAGGGGTCGATGTGGGACCTGGAGGTGACGTCGCCCTGGTCGGGGTCCAGCAGGATGGCGGCGTCGCCGTGGAAGCTGTGCCAGAAGGTGACCATGCCGGCCCCCACCCGGGCACCGAGAAAGGGCTGCACCGCCGGCTGGTGGGTCAGGTCGACGACCGGCCCGACCATCAGGGCCGTGCTGTTGACCAGCGTCCAGTGGGTGTCGCTGTAGTAGCGGACGGTCCCCTCGTACTGCGTCCACTCCACCCGGTCCTGCCCGGCGCTGAGGCTGCTGCGTACCGCCACCTCCAGCCAGGCCGACTCGCCGATGCCCACCCGAAGCGGCACCCGCAGTCCACCGCCGGTCCCCAGGCGGGTGTCGCTCACCGGGTCGATCCGGTCGCTGGGGTCCGTCACGACGTCGGCCCCCACGCCGAGGGTCACCCCCGCCCGGGCCCCCGGGCTGAGCAGGCCGGCCGCGAGGAGGCAGAGAGGCGCCATCATCAGAGATCCACGAGCTGGACCGCCCGCATCGGGCTGGTCAGGGTGCAGTTGTTGGTGGTGAACTCGTCGTCGTCGACCTCGATGGTGAACATCCCGTCGATGAGCCAACGCGGGGCGTCGAAATCGGGGTCGTCCTCGAAGCTTCCCTCGTTCTCCACGGTCAGGGTCGCGCCGTTGTGGGTGACGACGCCGGCGAACAGGTATCGCCCCTGGGAGTCGATGCTGCCCTGGAACAGGTAGCCATCGCCGAAGTCGAACTCGAGATCTCCGCCCGCCTGCTCGACCTTGAGCGGGCCGCTGGCCCAGTCGTCGACCCAGGAGACCTCTCCCTCGCAGCCGGTCACCCCCCCGATGGTGACCTGGTAGCTGCCGGCGACGTCGGGAGGCTCGCCGATGCCCCCGGTGGCGCCGGTGTCGCCGTTCTTGTCCGAGCAGCCCGGGCCGAGCGCCAGCAGGGCGGCGATCCCGATCGCCGGAAGGCGTGCCGAGGTGGAGGAAGCAGTCATGGTCTCAGCTCGTCATCGTGGCCTGCCAGGCCTGT
>RFKJ01000107.1 GCA_003694325.1 Deltaproteobacteria bacterium | reverse complement strand
TGGCCGAGAAGAAGACGGCCCTGGCCGAGGCCCAGCGATCCCGCGACCTGGCCAAGGCGGCGGTCAAGGTCGCGAAGAGCGAGCTGAAGGCGGTCAAGGCGGCATCCAAGGCCAAGGACGCCAGCGCCGACCTGGCCGTGGACCAGGCCCGGGCCGGAGACGACAAGGAGGCCGCGCGCGACGCCAAGGCCGACGCGAAGCAGGCCGCCAGGGAGTCGAAGTCGACCGTCGCCGAGGCCAAGGCCAAGGTGAAGGCGGCCAAGGCGGCCTACGCCGACGCCAAAGCCCAGGTCAAGGTCCGGAAGGCCGAGTACAAGCAGACGCGGGCGGCCCTCAAGCAGCAGAAGCAGCAGGGAGCCGCCGATGTCGCCGTGGCGCGGGACACGGTCGATGAAGCCAAGGACGCCCGGGCTCTCGCCGATGCCGAGCTGGCGGTGGCCGGGGCCCGGCTGGACCTCGCCGAGGCCCGGCTGGCCGACGCCCAGGCCCGGCTGGAGCTGGCCCGGGCCCAGGCCGTGCAGCAGGCCGGCATCGACATCGACCTGGAGTACTTCGAGGAGGCGGCCCAGAAGGCCGCCGAGCGCCTGCACGCGGCGGAGGCGGCGGTGTCCGCGGCAGTGGTGCCCGACCAGCTCGCGCCGGCCTCGAGTCCTCCCGGGGCGGAGGACGCCTCCGAGGCGGCCCCGCCGGCAGAGCCGGCGCGGGAGGGCCAGACCTCGTCCGGTGCCGAGCCGACCGGCTCCGCCGACGAGCCGGGGGGGGCTGGCGATTGATCTCCCGCCGCTCCACCCTCGCCCTGCTGTCGGCGGCCCCGGTCGCGGCGCTGTTCCGCCCCTCCCGGGGCCTGGCCCTGCCCCGCCTCGTCACCCACGACGCCGAGGCCGGTCCACTGCTCACCCGGGCGCTGACCGACAGCAGCTTCTGGAAGTCGGGCACCGTCCAGCGCTACACCGACCGGCTCTACGACGAGGTCCGCCTGGTGGAGCTGGACGAGGGATACCTGGCCCGGGTCAGCGGCGAGGGCGGGCGCGACTTCAAGTTCGAGACGGTCGTCTCGACCATCTTCGACAACATGCAGCGACTGCCGGAGGTCGAGGACGGGGCCATGGCGGTGGAGCGGCTGGGGGAGGGCACCGACCCCCTCGTCGGCCTCCCCTTCGTCGACAGCTTCTACTACCTGGACTTCACGCTGTTCTACGGCACCTATGCCCAGCGCATGTACAAGCTGATCGACGACGAGCGCACCATCCTCTACTTCGAGCAGCTCCGCCCGCCGGTGGCCGGATCCCGGTGGTCCACCTACCAGGCGCGCATCGACGAGGTCGTCGCCCGCGTCGATCGGCGGGCCCTGTTCAACGCCATCGTGCCGGTCAGCCAGGTCTTCGGCATGTTCGTGGTCGAACCCGGACAGCGGTACTCCACCCGGGTCAGCTTCACCACCAAGATCCACTTCGGCGCCGGGACCGGGTTCATCGCTCGGGTCGGCAGCCAGATGCCGCCGGTGATCAAGGCCGGGTTGCGCAGCGGATTCGAATCCTGCGTGGCCATCGCCAACATGCTGGAGCCGGCCTGAGGCGGTTGTCACCCGACAGGTCCCGACGAATCGGCTACCGGGGAGGCCCGGCGCCTCTCGGCGCCCGAACCCGGCGCGCCGCTCGGCGCCCATCCCCACCGCGCCGCTCGGCGCCCATCACCACAGCGCCGCCCGGCGCCTCGTCTCCGGAGTCCGCATGTCCCGCGTCCGCGCCAGTCACATCCTGCTCATGTACAAGGGCTCTGCCCGCTCGACCGCCACGCGCTCCAAGGAAGAGGCGCTGGCCGGCATCCGGGACCTGCAGCAGCAGCTCTCCCAGGGCGCCGACTTCGCCGCCCTGGCCCGGGCCCACAGCGACTGCCCCAGCGGCGCCAGCGGCGGGGACCTGGGCTTCTTCGGCCGGGGGCAGATGGTGCCCGAGTTCGAGCAGGCGGCGTTCAGCATGCAGCCGGGGGAGGTGAGCGACGTCATCGAGACGGCCTTCGGCTACCACCTCGTGGCCCGGACGGCCTGAGCCGGGCGCCCGGCCCTCCCGGGCGCTGCACCCCCGGCGGGTCCTGCAGCCCGCCAGGACACGCGCGGCGGCGGGCCGCGAGCGGCCCGGTGCCGGTCGATGCCGACCGGCGTTCGATCCCTACAGGCTCTCGTGGCTGGCGATCCAGTCCAGCTCGAAGGTGCAGGGGAAGGTGATCCCGTAGAGGGACTCGGCGAGGCTGCAGTTGTCGCCGATGCAGTCGATCTCGACCGAGTAGTTGCCGTCGGCCTGCACGTCGCTCCACAGCTCGCCATCCATGGCGATGACCGTGGGCAGGGTGACCGAGTACTCGCTGACGTCGATGTCGCCCTTGATGGTGGCGCAGTCGAAGGCCAGGGACCCGCTGCGGTAGGTACAGGTGGTGGCCTTGCCCAGCGGGGCGATCTCCTTGGTGAACCCGGTCGGGGTCGAGTCGGTGACGAAGAAGTTCTCGCCCTCGGCGGTGGGCAGCAGGGACGCGGCGGACGCACAGCTCGTCGCCGTCACCGTGACCTCGTCGTAGATCCACTTGCCCTCGCGGGCGATGGTGTCGCCGCTGCCCCCGTCCCCGGCGCCCCCGTCC
>RFKJ01000106.1 GCA_003694325.1 Deltaproteobacteria bacterium | reverse complement strand
GCCCCCGCCCGTGAACTCCTCCGCGTCCCCCACCCGCCGCACGATCTTCGGGCAGCTCGTCTCCCTGGCCTGGCCGGTGGTGGGGCTCAACGTCCTCACCGTCCTCGCCCTGGCGGTGGACACCGCCATGGTCGGACGCCTGCCCGACGCCGAGGTCTCCCTGACCGGGCTGGGCTTCGCGACCCAGGTCGTCTTCCTGCTGATGGTCGCCATGATCGGGGTGACGGTGGGCACCGTTGCCTTCGTGGCCCGGGCCCACGGCGCCCGGGACGCCCGCCGGGTCCGCCAGGTCGTCTGCCAGTCGGCCACCGTTGCCGCGGGCCTGGGGGTGGGCACCGCCGTCCTGGGCAACCTGGCGGCATCGCCCCTGCTGCGCCTGCTCGGGGCGGACGGCGCCGACCTCGACGCCGGGCTGTCCTACCTGCGGCTCATGCTGGTGTTCAGCGCCTTCTCCTACCTGGCCATCCTGCTGGCCGCGGCGCTGCGCGGCGTCGGCAACACCCTGCTGCCGTTCGTCGTCTCGGTCTTCGCCAACCTGCTGAACTTCCTGCTCAACTACGGCTTCATCCTCGGCCACTGGGGCTTCCCGGCCCTCGGGGTGCAGGGGGCGGCCCTCGGCACCGGCCTGTCCCAGGTGTTCTCGGTGCTCTGCCTGTGGCTGATCCTCGCCCGGGGGGTCGAGCCGGCCCTGCACATCCGCCTGCGGCCGGTGCGGGTCGATGCCGGGCACCTCCGCGACCTGCTGCGGATCGGCGCCCCGGCCGCCCTGGACATGGTCGTGCTCAACGCGGCCTTCCTGTCGATCGTCGGAATGCTGGGCCGGATCGACCCCCTCGCGGTGGCCGCCCACGGCATGGGGCTGCGGATCCAGTCCCTGGCCTTCGTCCCCGGGATGAGCATCTCCCAGGCCATCGGCGCGCTGGTCGGCCAGGCGCTGGGGGCCGACGACGCCCGCCGGGCCCGGGCGGTGCTCCGGGCGGGCATGGGGCTCAGCGTCGTCGTAATGTCGGCGCTGGCCGCGATCATCGTGTTCGGGGCGCCGGAAATCGTCTCGCTGTTCGACGTGGATCCCACCGGCGAGCTGGGGGCCTACTGCCTCACCTGGATCCGCCTACTGGGCTCCTGCATGCCCGTAGTCGGCGTGTACATCGCCCTGGTCGGCCTGTTCCAGGGCAGCGGCGCGACCCGGCTGTCCCTGGCGATCAACGCCCTGGTGACCCTCGCCTTCCAGATCCCCCTGTCGTTCATCCTCGGGTTTCCGCTGGGGCTGGGCGCCTTCGGGGTCTGGGTCGCCTTCCCCCTCGGCTTCGTGGGCAAGGCCCTGCTGGGGATCTACGTGGTTCGCCAGGGCAACTGGGCCCGGCTGGGGGCCCGGGTCTGATCAGCGGTCGGCGAGTCCGTCGAGGAACGCCACCATCTCGGCGCTGTAGTCGTCGTACAGCTCGTGGTCGGCGGCCATGATCTCGATCTCGGCGGCGATGGCGGTCACCGTCGCCGCGTCGAGGTCGGCCAGGTCGAGCGCCCCGCTGACCGTGCCCCCGCTGACCAGCCAGTCGCCGCGGTCGTCGACGTATCCCCGGCTCCGGATCCAGTCGGCGATCTCGGTCGACCGGGCGGCGTCGATCCCCGGGACCCGGGTGAACCGGGCGTCGTAGAGCGGGGTCGGCGGGTGGACGTGGACCTCGGCCGGCAGGCCCCGCGCAGCGAGCTTGCCGGCGTATGTCCGGGCATCCTCGGCGCCGGAGGGGAAGGTCGTGTCGGCGCCGGCCATGAACCAGGCGGTCGGTGCCGTGGTGGTGGCGGCGATGTCCGAGGTGCCGGGGGCGCACGAGGCCAGCACGCCGTCCGCCGGGAGGCTCCGTCCGACCGCGTGGGCGAACTGGCCGCCGCTGGACATGCCCCAGGCGTAGACGGGCAGGTCGCCGAGGTCGGCCCGCAGCAGCGACACGAGGTCCCGCACCGCGGCCATGTCCGGCCCGGACTCCGACGGGTTCCACCCGCCGGTCCCGCTGTCGGCCGCGGCCGACGAGTCGAGGGCCACGACGCCGTACCCGGCGGCCACCAGGCGCATCCCGATGGAGGTCGCCGCGGCGTCGGTCAGCTCGGCCCGGCTGTAGCGCGCCCCGTGGAAGAACAGGACGATCCCGCGGGGCTCGGCGGGGAGCACCTGGCTCCAGGAGCGGGCCTCGCCGGCCAGCTCGCCGGAGCGGGTCCCGATCTCGAAGGGGACGGTCGCCAGGACCGGGGACAGGGTCACGTCCCGGTCGGGCATGGCCAGGCCGCTGTTCCAGTCCGCGGGGTGATCGAGCAGCGAGGCGTCCCCGGTCCAGCCGGTGACGATGGCGGCGTGGGGATCGACGTCGGCCCAGACCCGGACCCGGTCGCCGGGGGCGTATCGGCCACCGCCGAACCCACCCTCCACCGTCAGGGTCACCGTGGTGGTGGAGGCGCCGTTGCCGCCGTCGGCGCCGCCGGTCGATGCGGGGCCGCCACCGGCGCTTCCGCCGTGGGTGCAGGCGACCAGGACCAGCAGGAGGAGGGGAGCCATCATCGGCCCTCCATCATGACACGCCCGCACCCGGCCCGGTGGCGCTCCCCGGCGGGGGAGGTGCGGCGACCCGCCCATCCCCGCGGCGCCCATCGGCCGGCAGGCGGCTCAGTACCGGGTGATGAACGGCCGCATCCAGTCCACCTCGCCCCGCACCCCTGCGGCGTAGACCTCCTGCACCCGGCGGGTGATCTGCCCCGGGGGCCCCACCTCCCGGCGGTCCACCTCCCGGATGGGGGTGATCTCGGCGGCGGTGCCGGTCATGAAGATCTCGTCGGCGACGTAGAGCGCATCCCGCCCGAACGGCATCTCGTGGACCTCGAGGCCCTCCTGCTTGAGGATGTCGATGGCGGTCCGCCGGGTGATGCCGGCCAGGATGTTGACCACCGGCGGGGTCTTGACCACGCCGTCGCGGATCACGAACAGGTTCTCGCCGGTGCCCTCGGCCACCCAGCCCATCTGGTCGAGCATGATGGCTTCGTCGTAGCCGTTGTCGTTGGCCTCGTACCGGGCGAGGATCGAGTTGACGTAGTGGCCGATCACCTTGGCCCGCTGCAGGTTGGCGTTGACGTGGTGGCGGGTGAAGGTGCTGGTGGCGACTCGGATCCCGTTGCGCAGGCCCTCGTCCCCCAGGTAGGCCCCCCACTCCCAGGTGGCGATGGCGGTGTGGACCGGGTTGGTGCGGGCCCCCAGCCCCATGGCCCCCATGCCCAGGAAGACGATGGGGCGGATGTAGGCTTCCTCGAAGCCGTTGCGGCGGAGGGTCTCCAGGCAGGCGGCGCGGATCTCCTCGAAGCTGTAGGGCAGCTCGATGCGGCACATCTTGGCGCTGTCCACCAGCCGACGGATGTGCTCGTCGAGCTTGAACACCCCGCCGCCTCCGCCCGGCTGGCGGTAGCTGCGGATCCCCTCGAACACGCCGAGCCCGTAGTGCAGCGTGTGGGAGAGCAGGTGGACCTTCGCGTCGGCGAAGGGGACGAACTCGCCATCCATCCAGATGGACGTGCTCTCGATACCCATGGGCGACCTCCGGCCCCTCCCTGGTAATCCGCTGCGCGGGGGATTGCGGGCCGCCGTGGGTCCCGCGGCGGTCACGGGACCGGAGCGTCCTCCTCCACCGGGAAGCCCTCGACGTCCAGCCGCTGGACGGGGTACCCCAGCGCCTCGAGGGGCTCCTCGACGGTGGCCGCGTCGCCGACCACCAGGATCGACAGGTGGGTCGGGTCGATGTGGGCCGCCCAGGCCGCCCGCGTCTGCTCCAGGGTCACCGCCCGCATCCGGTCGGGCAGGCCGGTGATCCAGTCGTCGGGCAGCCCGTAGCGCCAGATGTCCACGGTCCCGCCGAGCAGCTCGCCGGGGTTCTCGAAGCGCAGCGGCCAGGTGCCCAGCAGGTAGCCCCGGCTGTTGTCCAGCTCCTCCTGGGTGATCGGCCGGGTCCCGAGGGACTCGTCCAGCTCGCGCATGATCTCGGAGACCGCGTCGGCGGTGGTCGGGGTGAACACGCTGGTCCCCACCTGCCAGCGGCTCGGCAGGTAGTTGTCGGAGAGCCAGGAGCGCGCGCCGTAGGTCCAGCTCTTGTCCTCCCGCAGGTTCATGTTGATCCGGGCGGTGAACTGGCCGCCGATCGCCATGTTGCCGAGCTGGAATGCGTCGTAGTCGGGATCGAGGCGGGTGCCGGCGAATCGACCGACGCGCAGCACCGACTGGGCGGCTTCGGGCTTGTCCACCAGGAAGACCGTGGTCTCCGGCTGGGGGGGCAGGGAGTCGGCGCTCGGCAGCTCGGGAAGGGGCTGCCCCTCGGCGTTCCAGGACCCGAACCGGGCCTCGAGCAGCGGCTGGATCTCCTCCAGTGTGGTGTCGCCGCCGACGACGATCATGGCGTTGGCCGGCACCACGTAGGCGTCGTACCAGGCGCGCATCCGCTCGGTGTCGATGGCCTGGTAGGCCGCCTCGTTGTCGAGGTGGCCGGCGTAGTGGTCGCCGTAGCCCAGGCGGTTCCACACCCGCCCGGCGATGGCGTTGGGGTCCTTGCGGGCAGCCTGCACCGCCTGGAGGCGCTTCTTGCGCATCAGCTCCCAGTCGGCGTCGGGGAAGTCCGGTTCCAGCATCACCGTGGCCAGCAGGTCCAGGGTGCCGGGCAGCTTGTCGGTGAGGCAGGACGCGCCGACGCTGGCGCCATCGAGCGAGCTTCCGGTCCACACCGAGGAGCCCATGCGACGGGCGGCGCTGGACAGCTCGGCGGCGCTCATCCCCCCGGCACCTTCGTTGAGCATGTCCATGGTGACGCTGGCCAGGCCGGCCAGGTCGGGCGGATCCGTCCAATCCCCCGGCCGCAGGGCCACCTGCACCTGGACCAGCGGGACCTCGTGGTTCTCCACCACCACCACCGGGATTCCGTTGCTCAGCGTGCCGCGCTGCGGCTCGGGGAGTTGGAAGGGGCGCGGGGGGAGGGGATCCGGCATCGTGGCGTGGTAGTCGACGGCTGCCGCCGGCTGGGGCGGGGCCTTGGGGCCGCAGGCGGAGAGGGCGCCGGCGGCCACGGTCAGCGTCAGGGTCAGGGCCGGGGTGCGGGGACGGGTCACCGGTCACCTCCTTCCGGGCGGACATGCAGGACGAGGCGACCCTCGCCCAGCCAGGTGGAGACGGCGTTCTGCACGTCGTCGGCGTCGACGTCGAGGTATCGCTGGAGGTCCCGGTCGATGGCGCCGGGATCGCCCAGGCGGACGTTGTAGGCGTTGAGCAGGTCGGCCTTGCGGGCGATGGTCTGGATCCCCCGGAAGAACTGGACCTGCCAGTTGACCTTGGCGACCTCGACCTCCTCGCGCGACGGCCCCGCTTCCCGCAGCTCGTCGAGCACCGCGTCGATGGAGTCCACCAGCTCGTCGGTGGTGTGGCCCTCGGCGGCGGTGGCCTCGATGATGTAGACGCTCTGCAGGGCGCTGCTGGCCTGGTAGGCCGAGACGTCCTTGGCGATCTGTTCATCGTGGACGAGGCGGCTGTACAGTCGGCTCTCCTTGCCGTCGCTGAGCACGCTGCTGAGCACGTCGAGGGCCGCATCCCCCTCGGCGAACAACGGGGGGCTGATCCAGGCCAGCCACACCTTGGCGTGGGGGACGTCGTCGGTCTTCTCGACCACCTTCTCGGTGGACATCCACCCGTCGGGGAGGTCGACGTGGCGCACCGGCTGGGGCTGCGGCCCGGCCGGGATGTCGCCGAAGTAGCGCTCGACCAGGGTGCGGGCCACGTCGGGATCGAAGTCCCCGCAGATGGTCAGGCTGGCGTTGTTGGGCAGGTACCAGGTCCGGAAGAACTCGGCGACGTCGTCGACGGTGGCGGCCTCGAGGTCCTCGTGCCGGCCGATGGTGGGCACGTGGTAGGGGTGATCCTCGGGAAACAGGTTCTCGTAGAGCCAGACCCGGACCTCGCCGTAGGGGCGGTTCTCGTACCGCTGGCGCCGCTCGTTGCGCACGACCTCCCGCTGCTCGTCGAGCTTGGCCTGGTTGAACGCCGGCAGCAGCCAGCCCATCCGGTCGCTCTCCAGCCACAGCGCCAGCGGCAGGTACTCGCTGGGCACCCCCTCGAAGAAGTTGGTGCGATCGAAGTTGGTCGTGCCGTTGACCCGGGCGCCGATCCGCTGGAGGGGGACGAAGTAGTCATCGTCCATGTGGGCGGAGCCCTGGAACATCAGGTGCTCGAACAGGTGGGCGAAGCCGGTGCGCCCGGGCACCTCGTCCTTGCTGCCCACGTCGTACCAGATGTTGACCTGGACGAAGGGGACGCTGTGGTCCTCGGCCAGGATGACGTCGAGCCCGTTGTCCAGCTCGTACTTCTCGAACGGAATCTCGACGGTCCGGCGGCCGGGGAGGGCGGCGGGATCGGCGGCCCGGGCGGCGAGCGGTGCCAGGGTCATCCCGAGGCTGAGGATGGGGATCATGGACACTCCGGTGCGGGGAGTCGTGGGGTGGGGACCGCGTCGCGAGGGGCGGAGTCGGAGCGGAGTCGGAGCGCTATCGGGTCCCGGAGGGAATGCAAAACCCGCGTGACGAGGCGGGGGGTGTGCAGCATCCGGCAGGAGCGGCCGGTATCCTTGGCGGGTCCGCCGTCCTGGCGCAGCCCGGCCCGCTCCGGCCGACCGCCAGCGGTGGACGGGGTCCCCCCGGTCGGTCCTCGCCGGGGCGAAGTAGCCGACTCCTGCCCCTCCCCGCACCCGGAACTCCCATGCCGCATCGCCTGGTCGCGTTTCTGCCCCTCGGTCTCGGCCTCGTCCTCCTCGGTGGCGGTTGCAGCAAGGAACCGACCGCGCCGGACACCGTCGATGCGCTGCAACCCTCGCTGACCGTCGATTCACCGGCGCCGGCGTCGTGGCTGCCCGTCGGCAGCACGCCGGTCAGCGGCACCTCCGAGGACTGCCGCACGGTGCGCATCGCCGGCGTCGACGCCACTCTCGACGACGGCGGGAACTTCGCCGGGCAGGTGGACCTCGAGCGCGGCGTCAACGTCGTGGAGGTCCGGGCCCTGACCCTGGACGGCGACGAGCTGTTCGTCCGCAACGGCGTGCTGGCCGGGGACTTCGACCACCCCGGCGGCGCCGTCGCCGACGCGGCCATCGTCCGGCTGAACCAGGGAGGGCTCGACAAGCTGCTGGCCATGGTCGGCGAGATGATCGAGCCCTCGCTGATCAACGACTCCCTGTCCGACCTCAACCCGGTCTACGAAGACAGCTACAGCATCCTCGGCTGGGATGCGGTCGAGATCGCCGCCGACCTCGACTCCATCTCCTTCGGTCCCATCCAGCTCTCGGCCACCCCGGGCAGCGGCCGGGTGGTGCTGGCCGGCAGCATCCCCGACCTCTTCGTGGACGCCCAGGCGACCGGCGAGGTGGTCGGCGTCGACTTCGACAGCGACGTGACGCTGTGGGCCGACTCCGCCGACTTCTCCGGGACGCTGACCCTGGGCACGGCGGACGGCCGGCTGACGGCCGACGTCAGCGACCTGCGCATCGACCTGGTCGGCTTCGGATACGACACCTCGCTGCTGCCGGGCGACATCGAGGCCTACATCCTGGTCGACACCCTGCAGGCCACCATCGAGGAACAGGTGCTGGCCATGCTCGACGAGACCCTGCCGGCCTACGTGGACGACGCCCTGTCGGGCCTCGACCTGTCGTTTTCGACCGAGCTGATGTCCACGCCGCTGAGCGCCGGCGCCGAGTTCGCCTGGGTGGACACCGATGGATCGGGCATCGAGTTCGGCCTGGACCTCGACGTGGACATGCCGGACGCCGGCCTGTCGGGGCAGGGTGTGCTGTCGGCCGGCGATGCCTCGCCCTACGTCGACCGGGACGCCGACCTGGCCGCCGCCATCTCCGACAACCTGCTCAACCGGATGCTGTACGAGGCGTGGTCGGCCGGACTCCTCGAGCTGCGCATGTCCACCGACGACGACAGCCTCGACCCATTCCTGCTGACCCCCCTGCACGCCACCCAGGGCACCATCACGGTGCGGGCCGACCTGCCGCCGGTGGTCGTCCAGGGGGCCGACGGGCTGGAGGCCCAGGTCGGCGAGCTGATCGTCGACATCGACACCCCCGACGGCGAGTTCGGCACCCACCTGCAGATCGCCGCGGCGGTCGCGGCGGGCGTGGACCTGTCCTACGCCGACGGCGAGGTCGCGCTGGACCTGGGCGAGGTGGGCGTGACCCTGATGGTCCGGGAGAGCGACTGGGGGGCCAGCAACGAGGCGGTCACCCGGCTCGTCGAGGAGATGCTGCCCATCGACGTGATGCTGGCCCTGCTGGGAAACCTCTCCTTCCCGATCCCCTCCATCGACGGGCTCGAGCTGGAGTCGGTGGGGATCGACCGGGCCTCCACGGGGGTGCACACGTCGATCACCGCGAACCTGCGCTGAGGGGGGCGGCATGTTCGGGCTCCGGGCGCCGGCCGGCGGGGCGTCGGCCGTGGGGGG
>RFKJ01000014.1 GCA_003694325.1 Deltaproteobacteria bacterium | reverse complement strand
GGTCCTCGGGCGGGGGCAGGCCGATCCGCTCGATGAACGCGTACTCGACGACGGGCAGGGCCTGCAGGGCCTCGCCCGCGGCGACCATGGCGTCGGCGGTGGCCGGGCCCTCGACGATGAACAGGGCCTGCAGGTCCGGCTGGGCCCGCCCGGAGCGCGCGGCGGCCCGGGCCTCCAGGGCATCGAGCCGCTCGGTGTCCAGGGTCAGGAGCGGCCGGAACCGCAGGCCCAGTCGGTCGGCCACCTGCCGGACCGGGTCGAGGGCTCCGGGCTGGGCCGACCGCAGCCTGCCGTGGCCGTCGGCGCGGGCCGCGACGCCGTCGATGATCTTGACGGTGAGCCGGGCGGCGGCCAGCGGCCCCCCGGCGTCGAGCGGGGGGGGGACGAGCACCTGCCGGGGAACGGGCGTCCGGGGCGCGGCGGCGAGCGCGGTGGACAGCAGCAGGATGAGCACGGAGACCTCGCCGGCGACGGGACGAAGGGTAGTCGGTTCCGGCGGCGGACGCTGCCCCGCGCCGGTCGGCGGCATAGGGGGCGGCGCGGAGGTGCGCGTGGGTGGCATCCTGCTCCTGGAAGACGGCAAGAGCTTCACCGGTGAAGGCTTCGGGGCGTCGGCGACCCGGGTGGGCGAGGTGGTCTTCAACACCGCCATGACCGGCTACCAGGAGGTGCTCACCGACCCCAGCTACTGCGAGCAGATCGTGGTGATGACGACGTCCCACGTCGGCAACACCGGGGTCAACGACGACGACGCCGAGAGCGACGGCGTGTGGGTCGCCGGCTTCGTCGCCCGGGAGTTCTCCCGGCAGCACAGCAGCCACCGGGCGACCGAGGGGCTCGACCGCTACCTGCGGCGACACGGCGTGCCGGGGATCCAGGGCATCGACACCCGGGCCCTGGTCCGGCACATCCGGGAACGGGGGGCGATGAAGGCGGTCGTGTCCACCGATGGGACCGACGCCCACGAGCTGTGGCGACGGCTCGAGGCATGGCCGGGCATGGCCGGCCGGGCCCTGGCCGTCGAGGTCGGGACCCGCACCCCCTACGTGTTCCACGATCCCCCACAACCCCGGGCCCGGGTGAGCGTGGTCGACGGCGGGGTCAAGCGCAACATCCTGCGCCTGCTGGCCGATGCCGGCTGCCGGGTCACGGTGCATCCCATCGACGCGACCTTCGAGGACTGGGCCGCCGACGCCGACCTGGTGTTCTTCAGCAACGGCCCCGGAGACCCTGCGGCCCTGCCCGCGGTGGTCGAGCAGATCCGCCGGGGGCTCGGCGAGCTGCCGATGGTGGGGATCTGCCTGGGACACCAGCTCCTGGGCCTGGCGATCGGGGCCGACACCTACAAGCTGAAGTTCGGCCACCGGGGGGCCAACCACCCGGTCCGCGACGAGCAGACCGGGCGGATCGAGATCACCAGCCAGAACCACGGCTTCTGCGTGGAGGAATCCGGCCTGTCCCGGGCGGGCGGCACGGTGACCCACCGCCACCTCAACGACGGCACCGTCGCCGGATTCCGCCACGACGGGCACCGGATCATGTCGGTGCAGTTCCACCCCGAAGCCTGTCCGGGGCCCCACGACAGCCGCGGCCTGGTCGAGCGGTTCCTCCGCCACGCCGGGGTGTAGCGGAGGGCGACGACCCCGGCGGGGTTGACGGTCGGGGCGGTCGTGGGAAGGGGTAGCGACCGACGGCCACCCGGGGGTGGTCGACCGCCCCTCGGTTCGCTGGAGCCGGCCTGAAGTTCCCGCTGTCCGCATTGATCGCCTTCCTCGCCCTGTTCCTGGGCCTGGCCGGCGGCGTGGGCCTGCTGCTCGACTGGCGTCTCGTCTTGGCCCTGCAGCTCGCCCGGCCCTGGTCGACCGTGGGCCACGCCCTGGTGGGCGGCCTGGTCGGGCTCATCTTCGGCGGGATGCTGCTGCACCGGCTCCTGCGGCCCGGTCCGGTCAGCGATGGCCTGGCCTGGGCGGCCTTCGTCGCCATGGGCCTGCTCGCCGTGATCCTGCCGCTGACGGTGATCCGCGACCTCCTGCTGTGGGTCTGGGGGATCGTGGCGGGCGGCGCCGCCCTGGCCGGCGCGGGCGGCCCGGTCTCGACGGAGCACCTGCGCGCGGCGACCGCCGGGATGCTGGCGATCGCTGTCGGCCTGGTGGGGGTGGGCCTGGTGAACGCCCGGCGGGTGCCGTCGCTGCGCCGGGTCGCGGTCCCCATCGCCGGGTTGCCGCCGGCCCTCCACGGGCTCCGCATCGTCCAGCTCAGTGACCTCCACGTCGGCCCGACCATCGGCGCCGACTTCCTGCGGGCGGTGGTCGACCGCGTCCGGTCGATCCGGCCGGACCTGGTGGTGATCACGGGGGACCTGGTGGACGGCCCGGTGGCCGGCCTCGCCGGCGACGTCGCGCCCCTGGCCGACCTGCAGGCGCCCCTCGGTCGCTTCTTCGTCACCGGCAACCACGAGTACTACTCCGGTGCCGCCGAGTGGGTCGAGCACCTCGAAGCGATGGGGTTCCGCGTCCTGTTGAACCGGCACGTGGTGCTGGGGGAGGGGACCGGTCGCCTGGTGCTGGCCGGGGTGACCGATCACGACGCCGGGCGCATCCTGCCGGAACACCGCAGCGACCCGGCCGCGGCCCTCGCTGGCGCCCCGGCCGGGCTGCCCCGGATCCTGCTGGCCCACCAGCCGCGGAGCGCCCACGCCGCCCAGGGCCTCGGCATCGACCTGCAGATCTCGGGCCACACCCACGGGGGCCAGATCTGGCCGTGGATGCACCTCGTCCGGCTGCAGCAGCCCACCGTGGCCGGCCTGGACCGGGTGGGCGATGTCCGGGTCTACACCAGCCGGGGGACCGGCACCTGGGGTCCCCCGTTGCGCCTGGGCGCCCCCCCGGAGATCACCGTGATCGAGCTGGTGGCCGACGAGGGGGCCCCGGCCGGGTGAGCCGGGCGGGCGGCGCCTCGCAGGAACGGCGCGGCACACACCGGCTTCCGCCGAACGGCGGGGGGCTCAGTCCGACGGCGGCTCCTCGGTCGTCCGTACGTGGGTTGCGAGCAGCTCCCGTACCCGGTCGACGAGACGGCGGGCGCCGAACGGCTTGGACAGGACCGCGGTGCGGTCGTCGGAGGCGAAGTCCTCGCCCAGCTCGGCGTTGGCGTCTCCCGACACGAACAGGATCTTGAGGTCGGGGCGGTCCCGGCGCATCCGCGCCGCCAGCTCGACGCCGCTCAGGTCGGGCATGGCGAGGTCGGTCACCAGGATGTCAAAGGGCTCCTCCTGCTGGGCGGCCAGGGACAGGGCCATCAGGCCGTCGCTGGCTGCGGCCACCACGAAGCCGTGCCGGGTCAGCGCCGCGGCCATGACCTCGCGGACCGCGTCCCGGTCCTCGACGACGAGGACCCGCTTGCCCCGTGGGTCGAAGTCGTCGTCGAGCGACACGATGCGGTGTTGGGCGGTGGACCCCACGGCGTCGCCGTCCCGCGGCAGGGCCACGGTGAAGCAGGTCCCCCGGCCGGGTTTGCTGGCCACGGTGATGGTGCCGCCAAGCTGCTGGACGATGCCGTCGACCGTGGCCAGGCCGAGCCCCGTCCCGCTCCCCGGGGACTTGGTGGTGAAGAACGGGGTGAAGATCCGGGCCCGGGTCTCCTCGTCCATCCCGATCCCGGTGTCTCGGACGGCCACGCAGACCCAGCGCCCCTCGGGCACGGGGGCGCCGCCCTCGATCGCCTCGCCCCCCCGCAGGTTGCGGGTCACGACGTCGACGCTGCCGCCCTCGGGCATGGCGTCCCGGGCGTTGACCACGAGGTTGAGGAGGACCTGCTCCACCTGCACCGGGTCGGCCTGCACCACCCCGAGGTCGGGGGCGAGGTCGAGCCGCAGGGTGAGGCGGTCGCCGAGCGCCTGGCGGAGGATCGGCGCGAAGTCCTCGATCTCGTCGTTGAGCTGCACCGGCTGCAGCTCGATCACCTGTCGCCGGGCGAAGGCGAGGAGCTGCCGGGTCAGGTGGGCGGCCCGCTCGGCGGCGTCCAGGATCGTGCGGGCGGTGTTCCGGCAGGTCGGGTCGGTGGTCGCCAGGTCGATGACCTCGGCGGAGCCCATGACGACGGTGAGGACGTTGTTGAAGTCGTGGGCCACGCCGGCGGCGAGCTGGCCGAGGGCCTCGAGCTGGCGTTTCTCCTGGAGCTGCTGTTCCCGCTCCTGCAGCCGGGCCCGGGTCTCGAGGTGGGCCGCCCGCTCCTCGGCCCGCTGCAGCTCGGCGGCGGCGATGCGCCGGCGGCGGCGGTCGCGGAGGGCGTTGGCGACGAGGCCGCCGAGGGCGACGACCAGCGCGGCCTGCACGTAGAGTCGCAGGCCCGGGTCGACCCGCGCCACTTCCAGCGTGCCGATGACCTCGGGCGCGGGTTCACCGGGTGGCAGGTGGGTCAACGCGACCCGGTAGCGGATGGTCGGCAGCAGGCCACGGTCGGACAGCCAGCGGGCGGGCCCTCCTGCCAGGTCGGCGGCCTGCCGGACGAAGACCTGTCCGTCGGGGTGGAGGACCTCCACCGATCGGTAGTCGCTGGTGTCGAGGATGACCCGGGCCTGGTCCCGCGCCGCCTCGAGGTCGAGGTTCCAGAGCTGCTGGGCGAAGCTCGGCGCGAGCTGTTCGACCTGGCGTTGTCCCTGGAGCCGGTAGCGATGGTTCTGGCCCACCACGATGAGCCCCCCGACGACAGCACCCCCCACCAGGGCAAGGAGCTTGCGTGGTCGACCACCGGCCGGGGACGGGCTCGTCGCGGCGGACCGGGCGGTCGCGGTGCCGGGTGCCGGGTCGAGGCCGGTCACAGCGGGGCTTCGGCGGCCAGGGGTTGGCCCCGGACCAGCAGGGCATCCGCCACGCCGTGGCTGGCGAGAATGCGGGCCAGGCTGCCGTCCTGCTGCAGCGATGCCAGGCCGGCGTCGAAGGCCTCGACGAGCGCGGTGCCGCGGCCGGTGGCCCGCGAGGCGGCCAGGAAGGTGGGGCGGGTGGCCAGTGGGGGCTCCAGGGGGGCGATGTGGTCGTCGAT
>RFKJ01000105.1 GCA_003694325.1 Deltaproteobacteria bacterium | reverse complement strand
GTTCCACCGTCGGTTCGGGCCCCGGCGTCTCGCCGGCAGCCCCGCGCCCCCCGTCGGGTGCCCCGGGAGTCGGGTCGGAGGGCTCCCCGGCATCCGCCAGCCCCCCATAGGATCCCCGCAGCATCAGCGACAGGGACAGCCCCCCCTCGCTGGGGTCCTCCTCCGGACCCTCCTCGTGGAGCGGCGCATGCCGCCGCACCCACTCCCTGCGCGCCGCGCGGGTCGACGGAGGATCCGCCGAGAGAGCCACCGACTCCAGCACGTCGGCCAGCTCCTCCGCCGAACCGCAGCGCGCATCGAGGTCCGGCTCCATCGCCCGGGCCACTGCCTCCAGCAGGGGAGCGGGCAGATCGGGGCGATGGGTGGAAAGGGGGATGAATTCGCCGGCCAGTCGCTGCCGCCAGATCTCCCGCGTGGTCTTCCCGGGGAAGGGATTCCGCGCCGACAACGCCTTGTACAGGCAGACACCGAGCGCGTAGATGTCGGCCCGGTGATCGACGTCGAGACCGTCGAGCTGCTCGGGCGCCATGTACTGCAGCTTCCCCTTGACGGTCCCCACCTGGGTGTGCCGGCCGCGGTCGGCGGCACGGGCGATCCCGAAGTCGATGAGCTTGGGGATCCCCTCCCGGGACACCAGGATGTTGTCCAGGCTGACATCCCGGTGGACCAGCCGCAGGGGAGTCCCGTCCTCCGCGGCGAGGCCATGGGCATGGGCCAGCCCTCGCGCGACGTCGGACATCAGCGCGGCCACGTGCCGCCAATCGGCATCCCCGGCGCGCCAGGCGGCGCGCAACAGGGCCTTGAAGGAGGGGCCGTCCACGTACTCCATCATGAGCACGAGGCGCCCCCCGGTCTGCTCGATCCCGTAGACGTGGATGAGGTTGGGATGCTGCAGCCGAGCGGAGAGGCGCGCCTCCTCCATGAACATGCGCGCGAACTCGGCGTCCTCGGCGTGCTCCGGGCGGACCACCTTGGCGACCACCGGCTTGTCGAACCCGCCGACCCCGGTCAGGCGGCAGAGGTAGACGTCGGCCATACCTCCCCGCCCCAGCTTGCGCACGACGCGCAGGCGGGCGGAGGAGGTGCCGGTCGAGGTCGTGTCGGTCACCGGGGACGGGCCCGTCGCAGGTTCAGGGATGCAGCTTCCCCCCCGCCGGGCCGTCGCAGCGGTGGCAGGAGTTGCAGGCGCCCGTGTCCACCGGCGTGGCCATGGCCTGCACGCTGCCGCCGACCTCGACCTCGGCCGAGAGCGGGGGGGTCAGGGCGGTGCGGGAGTAGAAATTCCCGGCACTGGAGCTGGTCATCTCCACGGTGGTCCCGACCGAATCGGTCACCCGGATGATGGCGCCGGACTCGCCGTCGGTGCCCTGGAGGTCGGTGAACACCGTGCCGGCCACCGTGTACCACTTGTTCGGCTCGTCCTCGCCCCCCGGCATCAGGCCCTGCTGGTGACAGGCCAGGCAGTCGGCCCCCGGGAGCATGTTGACCCCCTCGCCGCTGCAGGTGCCGGGGCCGCAGTCCTCGTTGTCGGTGTTGCAGTCCGCGGTGCCGGTGTCCCCACCGCCGTCCGCCCCGCCTCCGTCGGCGACGCTGCCGCCGTCTCCAGCGCCGTCCTGGCCGGTGTCGCCAGCCTTGTCGCCGCATCCGAACAAGGTGATCGCAGCCACCAGGGCCGCCATTCGGGTCGAGGTCGTCATCGTCGTCTCCTTCCGGTTCCTTGCGGGTCGTGGCGCGTCGCAGCTCCGACGCGCCGGTGTTGTACCGAGGTTCGATGAGAGAATGATGAGATCCGGTATACCCCGCCATGAGATCATCGGTGGATCGACCCACCCTCTGCCGCCCCGCTCCACGGGGAGGATCCGTCCCCGGGAAGGCTCACGCGACGGTGAGCAGCGCGCACCACATCGAGGGGTAGAGGGGGCGGCCGGCGACCGGGTACCGCGACTCCAGCGACCGGCAGTCGGCAACGTCGCGCACCGACAGCCCCAGCGGGGACACGAAGGGCTCCACCTCCCTGGGGGCCAACCCGAAGTCGACCGGCTCGCCGAGCAGGGACAGCCCCCGAAGCCCCAGCTCCCGCAGGCGGCCCTCCAGTCCCGGTCGAGGCGTCGGATCCCACAGGTCCATGGCGATCCGGCTCCCCGGTGCCGCCGTCGCCAGCGTCGAAAGCGTCTGCTCGACCGCCGCTCGCGACAGGTACATGCTGACCCCTTCCCACACCACGAACAGGCGTCGCCCCTCGACCCCGCCGGCCCGACGCAGCCCCTCGGCCAGGGGGGCCCGCTGCAGGTCGATGGCCACCGCGCGACGCGCCACCGCGGGCCACCGTGCGGCCCGGGCGGCGACGATCGCCGCCTTTCGGGCGCTGGTCGCCGGGTGGTCCAGCTCCACGAGGGGCCGGCCGGCGAGGCGATCGGCGAACCGCCAGGCCCGCGAGTCATAGCCCGCACCGAGGATCACCACCGCCTCGAAGTCCTGCCCGAGCGCCTCGACCAGCGCATCGTCGATGAACCGGTGCCGCGCCGCGACGAAGGTGATCAGCCCGTCGGCCACCCGGTCCATGGCGTCCACCGCCGGGGGCACCCCAAGGCGCCACGCGATCCGGGCGGGGGCGCCCAGGAAGGCCGGGGCGTAGCGGTCGGTCACCAGGCGACGGCCCTCCGGCCGGGCGAGTTCCCAGGCCCGGAACAGGCAGGTGGCCTCCGCCGTTCGTGAAGGTCTGCCGCGCATGGAGGAGTCCCGGGG
>RFKJ01000013.1 GCA_003694325.1 Deltaproteobacteria bacterium | reverse complement strand
CTCGGCGAAGTACTCGTCGACGTTGGCGAGGAGTGCCCGGGCCTTGTCCTGCTCGGCCCGGTTCTCGGCGGCGATGTCGTCGAGGACGTCGGGGTCGGCGTCCAGCACCTCCTGCAGGGCGGTGACGAAGGTCTCCCGATCCTGGGTGCCCCGGGCCCAGTATTCGGCGAGGATCACCTTGGTGCCGAGGTATTCGGGGTGGGCGGCGATCGCGGCGTCCAGGTGGCGGCGTGACCGGTCCAGGTCCCGCCCCGCGAAGCTGGGAATGGCCGCGTAGTAGGCGCCCCAGTAGCGGTCGGGTCCGCTGTAGAAGTAGTCGGGGTCGAGCTCCTGCACCCGGGTCATCCAGGCCTTCACGGTCGGGAGGTTCTTGAGGGTCTTGCCCAACCCGGACAGCTTGGCCCACTTGCCCAGCGCCGAGCTGGTCCAGTACAGGCAGGGCACGTCTTCCTCGGTGAAGGCGCGGGCGGCGGTGGCTTCGGTCTCGTCGCCCTTCTCCAGCAGCTCGGTGAACTCGGTGTTGATCGCCAGGCAGCGCTTGCCCCAGGTGATGGCGGTGTCCCAGGTGGCCAGCTTCTGGTCCTTGTCGGTCTGGCGGTCTCCCAGGAAGTAGTAGCCGCGCACCAGGCGGGCGGCGGCCTCCCGGTTGGTGGGGTCGGCCGCGGCGACCTGCTCGTACTTGCCGAGGGCGGCCTGCAGCATGGCCAGGTCGGTCCGCTGGGCCCACAGGGCCTCGGCCTCGGCCATGAGGGCCTCCGACGAGCCGGTCGCGGTGTTGGCGGTGGCGACTTCGTAGGTGCCGGCGTGCTTCGTGGAGCATCCGGTCAGGGCGAGGCCGGCGATCAGGACCAGGGCGGCGGGGTTGGGCATGGAGACTCCGAGACCAGCGACCGTGGCGGGTCGGTGCGGGGTGCGTTGCGCGGGAGGAGGGAGAACGCGGTGGCTGGGACCGGTTGCCGAGCCCTCCCGATGCCAGTGTGGGTTTCTACCGGTCGGAACGGGCCCCTGTCAATGGCTGCCGCAGCGTCGTCGGGCGGGGTTGGCGACCGATCGTTGCGAGGGGGCGGGGCGATGGCCGCGCGGCCGGGACGGCCGGATGGCGGCGTGGTTGCCGCGACCGGGGCGTCCGGCTACCCGCTCCCTCCCGCGCGATGCCCGGCCGCGCCGGAGCCCGGGCGGGGGCCACGCCTTCGGAGCCCTCGCCATGCTCACGCCCGATGTCCCCCTCGCCCTGACCTTCGACGACGTCCTGCTCCGGCCGGCGCACTCCCGGGTGCTCCCCGACGAGGTGGACGTGCGGACCCGCCTGCACCCCGACCTCGTGCTCGGCGTGCCGCTGATCTCGGCGGCGATGGACACGGTGACCGAGTCCCGGGCGGCCATCGCCATGGCCCGGGAGGGGGGGCTGGGCATCATCCACAAGAACATGTCCCCGGCGCAGCAGGCGCGAGAGGTCTCCCGGGTGAAGAAGGCGATGACCGGGGTCGTCAGCGACCCGGTCTGCCTGGGGCCGGACCAGAGCCTGCGCACCGCCCGCCGGCTGATGCGCGGCCACGGCGTGTCGGGGCTGCCGGTGCTCGACGGAGAGCGGGTGGTCGGCATCATCACCGACCGGGACCTGCGCTTCGAGCGCCGCCTGGATCGCCTGGTGCGCGAGGTGATGACGCCGGCGGAGCGCCTGGTGACCTGCCCCCCGGGGACGGAGCTGGAGCGCGCCAAGGACCTGATGCAGGCGCACAAGATCGAGAAGCTGGTGGTCGTCGACGACGAGGGACGGCTGCGCGGCATCATCACCTTCAAGGACATCCAGGCCGCCGAGCGGCACCCCAACGCCACCCGCGACGAGCAGGGCCGGCTGGTGGCGGGGGCGGCCATCGGGGTCGGCGGGGACCGCGACGAGCGGGCCGCCGCGCTGGTCGAGGCCGGCGTGGACGTGCTCGTCATCGATACCGCCCATGGCCACTCCCAGGGCGTCCTCGACGCCGCCGCCGCGGTGCGGGCGCGCCACCCGGACGTGATCCTGGTCGTCGGCAACGTCGCGACCCCGGAGGCGACCCGGGCCTGCATCGACGCGGGGGCCGACATCGTCAAGGTCGGCATCGGGCCGGGCAGCATCTGCACCACCCGGATCGTGGCCGGCGTGGGCGTGCCCCAGCTCACCGCCATCGCCGAGTGCGCGGAGGTCGCCCACCGGGCCGGGCGCACGATCATCGCCGACGGAGGCGTGAAGTACTCCGGTGACGTCGCCAAGGCGGTGGCCGCCGGGGCCGACGCGGTCATGATCGGCTCGCTGTTCGCCGGCACCGACGAAGCACCGGGCGAGATGGTCCTGTACCAGGGGCGGACCTACAAGACCTACCGGGGGATGGGCTCGGTGGACGCGATGAAGGCGGGGTCGTCGGACCGCTACTTCCAGGAGGGGGGGGACCGCGAGGGAGAGTCGCGCAAGCTGGTGCCCGAGGGGATCGTCGGGCGGGTGCCCCACCGGGGCTCGCTGGCCGCCAACCTCTACCAGCTCGTCGGCGGGTTGCGCGCGGCCATGGGCTACACCGGCTGCCCCACCATCCCCCGGATGCAGGCGGATGCCCGGTTCGTGCGGATCACCTCGGCCGGCCTGCGGGAGAGCCACGTCCACGACGTGACCATCACCAAGGAGAGCCCCAACTACCGGCTCGAGTAGGTGGATCCTCGGCGCGTCTTCCATAAGGGGGAGGGGACGGAGGTCGCCATGTCCCGCTCGCCCGTGCTGCCCACCGACGACCGCCTTGCCGCCTGGGGGGCTCCGGCAGGATTCCGCGCCCGCCTGGAGCCGCTCCTGCCGGCGACGCCCGAGGAAGCGCCCGGCGCCTGGATGCGCATCGTCGACGAGCTGCTGGAGCCGGCGCAGGAATTTGCCCTGCACGAGGCCGTCTTCGCCGCCTGCTATGCCGGCTGGGACGAGGCGGCGCGCGGCCCGGCGCCGGCGTGGGTCCCCTCCGACGACGAGCGGCGGCGCACCAACCTGGCCACCCTCGGGCAGGGGCTGGACATGGCGGCGGTCCACCGGTTCACCGTGGACCAGGCCGGCCGGTTCTGGACCGACATGCTGGAGGAACTGGGCATCGTGGTGGACACGCCGCCGGCGTCCGCCGTCGAGACCGCCGTCCCCGCCCACGAGGCCCGGTGGTTCCCGGGCATGCGCCTCAACATCGTGGAGAGCTGCCTGTCGGGCCGCGATCTCTCGGCGTTGGCGCTGGTCGCCCATGCCGAGGACGGGTCGGTCACCCGGTGGACGCTGGGGGAGCTTCGCCAGCGCGTCGTCGCCGTGGCCGACCTGCTGCGCACCCTGGGGGTCCAGCCCGGCGACGCGGTGGCCATCGACATGCCGATGACGCCGTGGTCGGTGCCGATCTACCTGGGCATCGTGGCGGTGGGTGCCGCCGTCGTGTCCATCGCCGACAGCTTCGCGCCCGACCAGATCCGGACCCGCCTGGAGATCGGGGGCGCCCGGCTCATCTTCACCCAGGACGTCATCCGGCGGGGGGGGCGGCGCCTGCCCCTGTACGATCGCGTGGTCGCCGCCGACGCG
>RFKJ01000104.1 GCA_003694325.1 Deltaproteobacteria bacterium | reverse complement strand
GCGATCTCCCCGATCCCCGCGGCCTCCGCGATCCCGCCGGTCGTGGTCCCGAGACTCCCGGCGCTCCTCCCCGCCATTGACGTCGAGGACGAAGGTCCAGTCGGGGTACTCCCGGCCGACGCTCTCGGCGAGCAGGTGCCGGATCGCGTGGAGGGTCCGCCCCTGCCGACCGACGAGGAAGCGTGCCTTGTCGCTGTTCATGACGATGGTCGCCTGCTTTTCACCGGTGACCCGGAGCGTGACCTCGGCCTCGATGCCCATGGCTTCCACCAGCGAGGCGATCCAGGCCCGGGCGGCCTCCCCGCCGGCGAACTCCTCCGGGTCGCGAACCCAGGCGAAGATCTTGACGGTGTCGACCCCGGTCATCGCCCCGAAGGCGTTGCGGAAGTGGTCGACGTCGAGCTTGTGCTGCACCTGCGCGGGGTCCACCCCCAGCTCGGCGGCGGCGACCTGGATGGCCTCGTTGAGGGTGCGCCCTTCGGCGGTGACGGTCTGGCGTTCTGTCATGGCGGCTCCACTGCGCGTGCGGTGCGCGGTCGGGCGCCGGTCGCGTGCCGCGGCGTGCGTCGCGGGACCGGCGTCGCGGGAATCAGGGGGTGGCTTTCTGCTCTCGTGCCTGGCTGGCGTCATGGTTGCGGTTGATGAGCCACTGCTGGAAGACGGTCAGGATGATGTTGACCGAGAAGTAGAGGACGAGTCCGGAGGGGAACCCGAACATCATGAAGGCGAACACCAGCGGGATCATCTTCATGACCCGCTGCTGGGCGGGGTCCATGCTGCCCATCGGCATCATCCGCTGCTGGGCGAGGATCGCCACGGCGTAGATGACGGGCAGCACCCCGTAGGGATCGGGCGCCGTCAGGTCCTTGAGGTACAGGAAGGAGCTGTCGTACAGCTCGACCGAGCGCAGCATCACCCCGTAGAGGGCGAACCAGACCGGGAGCTGGATCAGCGACGGCAGGCAGCCGCCCATCGGGCTGACCCCGTTCTCGCGGAACAGCTTCATGGTCTCGGTGCTCTGCAGCTCCTTGTTGTCCTTGTACCGCTCCTGGAGTTCCTTGAGCTGCGGCTGGAGGGCCTGCATCTTCTTGCTGCTGACGAAGGCCTTCTGGGTCAGGGGGAAGAACGCCGCCTTGACCAGCACCGTCAGCGCGATGATCGCCAGCCCCCAGTTGGACACGCCCATGTAGAAGATCTTGAGGAGGAAGAGGAGGATCCGGGAGAAGAACCCGAAGAAGCCGAACTCCACCGCCTTGTCGAGATCGTGGTCGAGGTCCTGCAGGAGATCCAGTTCCTTGGGACCCATGAACGCAAGGAACGAGATGGCGCGGGTCTCGCCCGGCGCCAGAGCCTGGCCGTCCACCATGAATGCACCGGTCCGCCCGTCGGCCAGCGTGTCCATCACCACCGACCCGACAAGCTCCTCCGTCGGCGCCAGCACCGCCATGAAGTACCGGTCCCCGACGCCGAACCACCCGACGGGCCCATCGAAGCGCTCGACCCTGGACCCGTCGACGTCGGAGATGTCGAGCAGGTGCTCGACATCGTCATCGACCAGGGCCTCGGGTCGGGGGATGTTGTCGAACCGCCCGGCCTTGCCATCCATCTGGTCGGCGACCCCGACCCACAGCCGATCCACCGCCCGACTCCCCCCGTTGCGGAAGCTCACCTCGACCCGCATGGTGTGCGGGTCGTCCCCCGGCCGCAGCGTCTTGGTGATGGTCACGCCCTCCGGCGTCGTCCGATGGGCGACCCACCCGTCCCCGTCGCGCTCGATCCAGTAGGGCCCGTCGCCGGTGGGTGCTCCGACTCCGGCGAGGCCGATGGCACCCATCTCGCCGAGGATGCGCTTGGGCTCGTCACCCCCGGTGTAGGCCGTCCAGGGCGCATCGGTCCGCCCGGAGAGTCGATCGAACACCCAGCTCCACAGGGCGTGGGTCACCGGCGACTCGGTGTAGTCCGTCAGCACGAGGTCCTGGATGCCGCCGCTGCTCGAGTCGATCACCGCGGTGAAGGCCTCGGTCTGCACGGGTTCCTTGCGCTCCGGGACCCGGGCGGCCGGCACCTCGGCGGCCGAGTCGTCGGAACCCGGGGTCGTCGCCCCGGCGACCTCGACCCCCGGGACAGCATCGCCGCCCGCCGACGCCGACCCCGCCATTGGGGCCTGCACCGGGGACTCCACCCCGACGGTGCCGTCGCTGCCCGCCAGGTCCTGCGCCGTCGGCCTGGGGGCGAAGAAGGACACCCAGACGTAGTAGACGCCCAGGCTCAGGATGATGGCGAGGAGGACCCGACGATCCTGTTCATTGCCCACGGGGCTCTCCTTCGGGATCCGCGGTCAGGGCCCCAGGCCGGGGAGGGACCGGGTCATGTCCGCCCGGACACAGGGGGTGGCACCGCGCCAACCGCCATGTGGCCAACGCCAGGCCGCGTAGCACCCCGTGGACCTGGAGGGCTTCGACGGCGTACTGGCTGCAGGTGGGCTGAAAGCGGCACATGGGGGGAAGCAGGGGGGAGATGAAGCGCTGGTACCCGCGAATCAGCCAGACCAGCGGGTCGGTGGGCTTCACCGCTGCCTCCGGTCCGGCCGGGTTTCGACCCGCCGGAAGGCCCGGCGGACCTGCCCACGAAGCGCGTGCGCCCCGGCGGTGGCGGCGGACGGACGCGCGATGATCACGACGTCCCATACACCGCGGAGGTGATGCCGCTCATGCCGGGCTGCCTCGCGCAGCCAGCGCTTGACCCGGTTGCGGACCACGGCTCCGCCCACCTTGCGGCTCACGGTGAACCCGACCCGACTCTCGCTGCCGAGCCCCGGAAGGTAGAGGACGACGATGTCGCGGCTGTGGACGCGACGACCACCGCCCTGCACCCGCCGAAAGTCGGCGCTGCGCTTGAGGCGCCGACTGGCTGGCAGGGAGAAGTCCGGCGCGTTCAGTGCCGCTTCGTGCCGACGGTCGGCACGAGACGCTTGCGACCCTTGGCGCGACGGCGGGCCAGGACCTTGCGGCCGCCGGCGGTCTTCATGCGGGCACGGAAGCCGTGGCTGCGCTTCCGCTTGATGTTGCTGGGCTGGTAGGTGCGCTTCATGGGATCCTCTCTCCCGCGGCGGCGTGCCGGGCACGTTCGACGCCGGGGCTTCCTTCGCTGGAGCTTCCGTCGGTCCTTGTTCCAGGCGATGGGCTGGGAGCACCCGGGAATGGAGCACCAGGCACCGCCCGTAGACCCCGGCTCCTAGTCCGTCGCAGCCCCGAGGTCAAGCCGGGGGTCGGAACCCCATTCAGGTATCCACAACTTATCCACCGAGGACCCGGCCCGGAGGACCCCGCCACGGCCTCCATCGGCTGGATCGACCCCGGCCCACGCAACTGACCGGCGGTCACCCACAAGTTTTCATCATTCTACGAAACAAGTGCTTGAAGGCCAAGAATGCGTGGACCTGTCTACAGCGTTGCTACCACTTGCACGGCCGCCACCCGCTTGAAGAAGGCCGCCACCCCTTGTTACCCTGCAGGCGGTCTCGGCGGCGGCGCCGGCGGCCAGGGGTTCGGTTCTCCCACCACGCGAGTCGTCTCGCGGAGGGGTTGGTGTGCGCGTGGAACAGGTGTGGGACGAAGTGCGCGGTTCGCTGCGCGATCAAATCGGCGCCGAAAACTACAACATCTGGATCCAGCCGATCCGCATCACCGCGGCCGATGACGCGCGGGTCGCGCTGTGGGTGCCCAACCGCTACTTCCGCGACTGGGTGCGGGAGAACTACGGGACCCGGCTCACCGAGGAGTTTCGGGCCCGCCTGGGCACCAACGTGACCATCGAGTTCCAGATCGGGACCCGCAACGGCGACCCGGCGGCGCCTTCCCCGGACGCGCGACCCGCCAGCCCCGAGGAATTCCCGGACGACGAGGTGGCCGACGCGTCCGCGACCTCGCCCGATCCCGCATCCACGGCCGGTGCCCCGACCCACTCCATCGCCGCGCAGCCGCCGGCGATGGGCGAAATCCCCGGCGTCGCCACCGACAAGACCTTCGACAACTTCGTGGTCGGCGCCTGCAACCAGTTCGCCCACGCCGCCGCCCTGGCGGTGGCCGAGCGCCCCGGCGACAAGCAGTACAACCCGTTGTTCATCTACGGATCGACGGGCCTGGGCAAGACCCACCTCATGCACGCCATCGGCAACGCCATGCACCAGGCCAACCGCGACGCCCGGGTCGTGTACTGCACCGCCGAGCGGTTCACCAACCAGCTCATCGAGGCCCTCCGCTACCGGCGGATGCCCGATTTCCGGGACCGGTACCGCAAGAACACCGACATCCTCCTGGTGGACGACATCCAGTTCCTCAGCGGCAAGGAGCGGACCCAGGAGGAGCTGTTCCACACCTTCGAGCACCTGCGGGAGCACGGCAAGCAGATCGTGTTCACCGCCGACGTCCTGCCACGGGAGATCGACGGCCTGGAGCCGCGCCTGCGGACCCGCTGCGAGAGCGGGATGATCGCCGACATGCAGCCGCCGGACATGGAGACCATGCTGGCGATCCTCAACCAGAAGGCCGAAGACATGGGCATGCCGCTGGAGCGGGACCTCGCCCAGTGGATCGCCACCCGCCTTCGGGGAAGCATTCGCGAGCTGGAGGGGGTCCTCAACCGGCTCGATGCGCTCCGGCGCATGGCGGGCGGCCGCATGCCGAACATCGAGACGGCACGCCAGCACCTGGTCAACATCCTGCCGCAGGCCCCCGCACCGCCCACCGCCGAGGAGATCATCGGCACGGTGGCCAACTTCTACGGCCTGAAGGTCTCCGACCTCAAGGGCAGCCGACGCCTCAAGCAGATCGTCCGCCCGCGGCACGTCGCCATGTACCTGGTCCGGACCCACACCGACCTCTCCTTTCCCGACATCGGGCGCGCCTTCGGCGGCAAGGACCACGCCACGGTCCAGCACGCCTGCAAGAAGATCGTCCGGCTGCTGGAAAAAGAGCCGGACCTGCGCAACGCCGTCGAGAACATCGAGCGCATGCTCCTCCGCTGACGGCGGCGACAGGTTCGCCGGCGATGGCAGCGTCGAGAGCCCCTGAGCGCCGCCGTCCCCCAGGCGCAGTGCGCAGCGCGGTACCCCGAGTGCAGTGCCCGGAGTGCGGCCGCAGGCCTGCGCCCGACGACCGATCGAGAATTCACCGAAGAATCTCCTCCGGTGGAAGCGGCCCCGGTGCACCTTCCCCCTGTGGACAACCCTGCCGGCCGCTCGCGGACAACTGCCGCCACGCAGCGAACAGCCGACGGAAGAACACCGCCGCTGTCCACAAGCCGCCGCCGACGGCTCGACTTGTCCCGGCTCTCCTCCCCCAAGCCGCAGCGCGTTCCACAGGGGATCCTCCTCCACGATCCAGTCTGGGCGGGGATCATCGGAGTTGTTCCCACCTTCCACAGGCATCGACGACTACGGCTGATCTACAGGATCTCCTCGATCAACATCGCAGCAGTCCCTGCGCGCCTGCGCGGCCGACCGGGTTCGGTGCCCGACCGGGGGTTCGGTGCCGAACGCTGTCGACCGGGCGTTGCCTGGACTCCGCCGGGGCACTACACCCCTCCGGTCGCGATGGCTCGACCGCCACCGGACGACTCGGGTGAGACCATGGACCTCTACATCGAGCGAGACGAATTGATCCGCGGCCTTGGGCGTGTCCAGGGAATCGTGGAACGCCGGCCGACCACCCAGGCGCTGTCCCACGTGCTGCTGCAGGCGCGCGACGGCTCGCTGGTCATGACGGCCACCGACACTGCCCTGGCGCTGGTCGCCGAGTACACCGCTCGGGTCGAGGAGCCCGGCGAGCTCTCGGTGGACGCGGCCCACCTCTACCAGATCGCCCGGGTGCTGCCCGAACCGACGGTGCACCTGCGCTCGGCGCCGGGCAACCGCCTCTCAATCCGGTGTGGCAGCGCCGAGTTCACCGTCGTCGGCATCAGCGCCGATGAATTCCCGCCGCTGGCAGCCCGCGACGACCGCTCGGCCCTGACCGTCCACGGCGGCGACCTGCGGCGGATCATCGAAGAGACCATCATCAGCGTCAGCAAGGATGACAACCGCTACGGGCTCAACGGGGCCCACCTCGAGGAGGTGACCAGCGACGACGGCACCAGCCGGCTGCGCATGGTCACCACCGATGGCAGCCGCCTGTCCCTGTCCGAGGCGCCCTTCACCGGGGAGTTCGGCATGGGGCGCAAGATGCTCCTGCCTCGGAAGGCCCTGGGAG
>RFKJ01000103.1 GCA_003694325.1 Deltaproteobacteria bacterium | reverse complement strand
GCCCCCGCTTGCCCGGGAAGCCATCCTCGACGTGCTCGGCGGCCACCACCGTGGTCCGCCCGACGCGGACCGTCCGTCTGGTGCGACCTGGCTGCCACCCCAAGCCCAGGCCCCACCCGGCTGGAGGCGCGTATTCCCGGGCTTTCGCAGCCCGGCCTGGGCTGTGTGGCCGGCGATCCGTGACGCACTCCCCGACGCGACGAGCTGGTACTTGCGCCACCTCCACCCCGTCGACCGGCAAGGCATCGGGGTGCGGGACGCCCCTTCACGCTGCGGGTGGGAGTTCCTGCCACGAACCGCCGAGATGCCTTGCCCTCCAAGCGGTGGGCAACCCCCTCCATCTGGCGCGCCCCGCTTCTCCCTGTCTGCCCCGGCTGCGGAACTCGAACCCGCGAAACCGGTTCCCGTTCCGGCAGCCGAACGCGCCGCCTCCACCGGCGACCGGCCGGCTCCCCCCGCGCCGGCCGGCCATCCGCCCGAGGATGGTGGGGTGCGCGCCTGGTTCCAAGGCCTCGCCGCCTGGTTGGAGACGCCGACATGAGCCCGCCCTCCTCTCCCGACACCGGCGCACGTGCGACTGAGCCTCCCGCGCCCGAACCTCCCGCGCCCGAGCCTCCCGCGCTTGAGCCTCCCGGCCATGGGCTCATCGCTGCCGTGGACGGGCTCCGTCCGGTGCTGTTGCGCGACATCCTCCCCTGGTCGACCGCGCGTCTGCTCCTGGGACCCCCGGGCCTGCCGTCCCGGACCTATGCCGGGTGGGAAGCCCTCCATGCCCATCCCTGGGCTCCTCCGGACGCCGCCCAGCGTGCGGCCTACGCCCAGCGCACGCTCGACGACTTCGCAGCCAGCATCGACCGCCTCCCCCGCAACCGTACCTGGGCCGAGCAACTGGACGAGGCCCGACGACGTCTCCAACAAGGCGACTGGGGGGTGCACCTGGTGCGGGACGTGCCGCTGCACGTGCGGGCGACCAGCCTCCCCGACCGGACCCTGGCCACCTGGGGACCGGCACCCCAACCCCCGGGCAGCCCAGCGGTGGAGCTTCGCGGAGACCCGCACGACGAGTTCCGCGCCTGGCTCGTCGAGCGGCTGCAGAGGTCGGAGGACATCGGCCCCCTGGTCGCCTCCACCATCGCCGGGAGCTGGGCGGGGGAACTCGTCGATCCAGAGGACCTCTACCTGGCCGTGCTCGCACGCTACTTCGCTTTCGCGCTGGGGGCGATGGATCTGGAGGTGGAGGACAACCCCGTGGTCGAACAGCTCCTGGAGTTCCAGCAGGAGGCCTACCACTTCGCCCGCGGGGTCCTCCAGCGCTTCGGCGGCGTCCTCCTCGCCGACGTCGTCGGACTCGGCAAGACCTGGATCGCCATCGCCCTGCTCCACCACCTGCACCACCGCTACGACCGCGACGCCGTCATCGTCGCCCCCCCGGCGGTCCTGCCCGCCTGGCAGGAACTCCTGGACCAGTGGCGCATCCCGGCCGGCCTCGTCTCCCTGGGGAAGCTGTCGGACCTGGAACGGTACGTCGATCGCGAGGTCCTCGTCCTCGATGAGTCACACCACCTGCGCAACACCGACACCCAGCGCTACGACACGCTCCAGCAGTGGCTCCGCACGCCCCCCGGGGGGCGCATGGCCGACTCGGCGATGGGGCTGCGGACCCGCCAGGTCATCCTCCTCTCCGCGACCCCCCAGAACAACGATCCCAGCGACGTCCTGAACCAGCTCAAGCTGTTTCCCGAGACGTGGTCGCCGCTGCCCCACCAGGGCGAATCCCTGGACGAGTGGTTTCGTTCCCACAGCGAGAACCCGGCGGAGCTGCGTCGACTCCTCCAGTACGTCGTCGTCCGGCGCACCCGGGGCTTCATTCGCAAGGCGTTTCCCGATGCCCGCATCCGGGTGCGCACGGCCGACGGCGACTTCGAGACGCGCCCCCTCCGGTTTCCCCGGCGGATCAGCGGACTCGACCAGTGCCTTCGCTACCGCGTCGCCGCGGACATCCAGGGCGAGCGGTTCTTCGACCGTCTCATCACCACCCTGGCCGCGATGCAGCATCCCTCCCACGGCCAGGGGCTCTACCTCCTCGCCGACGCACGCAAGGACAAGCGCCTCCAGGGGCTCGCCCGGGCCGGGCCATCGATCCGGGGTCTCTACCGCATGCTCCTGCTCAAGCGACTCGAGTCGAGCATCCACGCCTTCCGCCTCTCCCTGGACCGCCTTCACCGTCGCCTGGCCAGCTTCCGGGCCGGGCTCCGTGCGGGCAGGGTCCTCACCGGCGACGCGCTGGACGAGGCGCTCGCGAACAACGGAACCGGCCACCGCCACCGCGGCCACCCACTCGACCTCTTCGACGCCCGGCAGCTCCTCGAGGACACGGAGGCGGATCTGCGACGGATCCGCGACGTGTTGACCGACCTGGACCGGATTTCGGGTCACGACGATCGCAAACTGGACCGCCTGGGGCGCTGGCTCGACATGCGTCCCCCGAGCAGACATCGAACCATCGTGTTCACGCAGTTCCGCGACACCGCGAGCTGGCTGGCCGAACGACTGCGTGCCCGCTGGTCCGGCGTGGCCCTGGTCACCGGCTCGACG
>RFKJ01000102.1 GCA_003694325.1 Deltaproteobacteria bacterium | reverse complement strand
CCTGCGACCCGCCGGACGGGCGGCGGAAGCTCGGTCGGCAGCGTTCCGGTTTCCCCGGCGAGGATCGCGGCCTTCACCTCCTGGGGGGTGCCCCCCGAGAAGGGCCGCCGACCGCAGGCCAGCTCGGCCAGCATCGCGGCCAGGGCGAAGACGTCGGTCCGCTCGTCGACCTCGGCCGGATCCCGGAGCTGCTCGGGGGCGAGGAACCCGGGATCGACGTGGCCCGAGCGCGGCGCAGCGGGGCTGGCCATGCCGAAGCTGACCACCGTGGCGCTGCGGCTGCCCAGCGCGTCCTCCTCGACGATGACCTGGTGGGTGGACAGGGCCAGGTGCAGGACGCCCTGCGCGTGGGCCGCGGCGACGGCTTCGACCACGTCACCGAACAGCCGGAGGGCGGCGTGCAGCGGCGGCCGCTCGCGGAGCAGGAGTCGGTGGAGCGGTTCCCCGGCCGCCCGGCGGACCACCAGGGCCGGCGCTCCATCCACGTCGAGGATCTCGTCGATCTCGGCGATGTGCTGGTGGCGCAACCGGCAGAGGCGATCGCCGTGCTCGGCCAGCCACGCCCGGTGGGTGGGCGGCGCGCCGGCCAGCAGGATGAGGATCCGTTCGGCCCCGGAGCGGTGGCGTGCCAGCCAGGTCGCGCTGGTCGCCCCCGTCCCCAGCAGCGCGACGAGGGTCCAGTCGCCGACGATGTCACCGACCCTGCGGATCGCGTCCCTCCGGGCGCCGGGCGGCGCGGTGGATGGCCCGCAGGACAGCCTCGGGCGTGGCCGGCAGGGACAGGGCCACGGGCCCGGGACCGAAGCTGGAGATGGCATCCTCGAGGGCGTCGATGACGCCGATGGCCAGCATGAAGGGCGGCTCGCCGACGGCCTTGCTGCCCCCGATCACCCCCGGCTGGGTGGCGTTGTCGAGGAGCTCGACCCGGAAGTCGAGGGGCACGTCGCCGATGGCGGGGATCTTGTAGGTGCTGGGCCCGGTGTTGCGGGCCGCGCCCCGCTCGTCGTGGAGCACCTCCTCGGTGGTCAGCCAGCCGACCCCCTGGATGAAGCCCCCGTGGACCTGGCCCAGGTCGATGGCCGGGTTCAGGCTGTCGCCGACGTCGTGGAGGATGTCCACCCGGCGCAGGCGGGTCTCGCCGGTGAGGGCGTGGACCTCGACCTCGACCACCGCGACGCCGTAGGCGAAGTAGAAGAACGGGGTGCCCTGGCCGGCCGCGGCGTCGTAGGCGATCCCGGGGGTGGCGTAGTAGCCGGTGGCCGACAGGCTCACCCGCTCCAGCCAGCACGCGTGGGCGAGGTCGGCGAACCGCATGCTCTGCCCGTCGGGGCCGCGGACCATCCCATCCTGCCAGGTCAGCTCGCTGCGGTCGCAGCCCAGGCGGTCGGCGGCGACGGTGGCCATGCGCTCGCGGATCCGGAGCGCGGCCTCCCGCACCGCCTGCCCGTTGAGGTCGCTGCCGCTGCTGGCGGCGGTGGGGCTGGTGTTGGGCACCTTGTCGGTGCTGGTGCGCATGATCCGGACCTGGCCGGGGAGCACGCCGAGGACGTCGGCGCAGACGGCCACCATCTTGGTGTGCAGCCCCTGGCCCATCTCGGTGCCGCCGTGGTTGAGCTGGACGGTGCCGTCGCTGTAGACGACCACGAAGGCGCCGGCCTGGTTGAGGATGGCGTGGGTGAAGCTGATGCCGAACTTCAGCGGCTGCAGGCCGATCCCCCGTCGCAGCCACCGGTGGGCGGCGTTGAAGGCCGCGATCTGCTGGCGGCGAGCGGCGAGGTCCGAGGTCCGGACCAGGCGGTCGTGCATGGCGATGATCCGCGGGTGGGGGACCTGCTGGCCGTAGGGGGTGCGGTCCCGCGGTGGGGTGGCCTCGCCGTCGTAGTAGCTGGCGCGCCGGACATCCTCGGGTCGGAGCCCCAGGGCCCGGGCCCCGCGCCGGATGGCGTCCTCGCAGACGGCGATCCCCTGGGGCCCCCCGAACCCCCGGAAGGCCGTGCTGCTGGCCTTGTTCGTCCGGCAGACCCGCCCGACGAACCGCGCGTGCTCGATGAAGTAGGCGTTGTCGAGGTGGAACAGGGCCCGGTCCATCACCGGCCCGGACAGGTCGGCGGTCCAGCCGCCATCGCTGAACAACTCGACGTCGAAGGCGACGAACCGGCCCCGGGAGTCGAACCCGGCCCGGTAGCGGCCGAGGAACGGGTGGCGCCCGCCGGTGCTGGCCATGTCCTCGTGGCGCGACAGCCACACCTTCACCGGGCGGCCGGTGTGGGCCGCGCCGAGGGCCGCGAGACAGGCAGGGGCGGTGGCCTGGCTCTCCTTGCCGCCGAAGCCGCCGCCCATCCGCGGCACCTCGCAGATGATCCGGTGCTGCCCCACGCCGAGGACGCGCGCCGCCATCCGCTGCACCTCGGTGGGATGCTGGGTGCTGCTGATCACCCGGATGGTCCCGCCCTCCTCGGGCAGGGCGAGGGCACAGTGGGTCTCCAGGTAGAAGTGGTCCTGCCCCCCGGTGCGGACCTCTCCGCTGACCACCACCCCGCCCGCCGCTGGCAGGGAGGCCAGGGCCCGGTCGACGTCGCCCCGCTGGATGCGGTGGGGGTCGGTGTGGAAGCTGTCGGCGGCGATGGCGCCGTCCACGTCGAGGATGGGCGCCGGACCCGGGTCGTCGAGCTCCACGCGGACCAGGGTGGCGGCCTGGCGGGCCTGCTCGCGGGTCTCGGCCAGCACCATGGCGACCGACTGGCCCGTGAACCAGACCCGGTCCCGGGCCAGCACCGGCTCATCGTGGACGACCGGTCCGATGCAGGGGTCGCCGGGGATGTCGTCGGCGGTCAGCACCGCGCACACCCCGGGGGATTGCCGCGCCCGTCTGGTGTCGATGGAGCGGATGCGGCCGGTGGGCGCCGGGCTGCGGACGATGGCGGCGTGCAGGGTGCCCGGCGGGCACAGGTCGTCGGTGTAGATCGCCGCCCCGGTGACGTGCCCCACGGCGCTGTCGTGGGGAGCGGGGGCGTGCAGGGGGGAGCGGGCAGGCGGTGCGGTCATGGCTGCTCCACGGTCTGGCCGGGGTCATCGGCGACGACGGTGCCGGTGTGGCGCGGCGGCAGGGGGCGGAAGGGGCGGTCCCGGGTCTCGACGTAGAACCCGCGCAGCAGGTTGCCGGCCACGGTCGAGCGGTACCAGGCGCTGCCGCGGTGGTCGCTGAGGGGATGCAACTCCTCCTGGACCGCGGCGGCCGCGGCGTCGATGGTCTCCTCGGACCAGGGCTGCCCCACCAGCGCCGACTCGGCATTCCGCGCCCGGACCGGCGTCGCGGCCATCCCGCCATAGGCCAGGCGGGCCGCGCGGATCCGGCCATCCTCGACGTCCACGGCGAAGGCGGCGCTCACCGCGCTGATGTCCAGCTCGCGGCGGCGGCTGACCTTGTAGGCCCCCAGCTTCCGGTCGCCATCGGGAAGGTCCAGCTCCACGCCCACCAGCAGCTCGCCCTTCTGCAGCGCGATCCGGCGGTAGTCGACGAAGAACTCGTCCATCGGGAGGCGGCGCAGGCCGTCGGGGCCGGCGATGAGCGCCTCGGCGTCGAGGGCGAGGAGGACGGGCGCGAGATCGCCGATGGGGGAGGCGTTGCACAGGTTGCCGCCGACCGTCGCCCGGTGCTTGATCTGGCGGCTGCCGAAGTAGCGGAGCATGCGGTGCAGCACCGGCAGCCCGGTCTCCGACCACCGCTCGAGGTCGGTCAGCGGCGTGGTGGCCCCGATCCGGACCCGCTCGCCGCGCACGGTGATCCCGCGCAGCCCCTCGATCCGGTCCAGCGACACCAGGCAGGAGAAGGCGACGTGGCGCTGGG
Organism: Deltaproteobacteria bacterium; assembly: GCA_003694325.1. Lineage (GTDB taxonomy): Bacteria > Myxococcota_A > UBA796 > UBA796 > UBA2385 > J125. The sequence goes on along the minus strand of RFKJ01000102.1, from coordinate 4,347 downwards.
TGACGTCGAGCCCGAGGTCGGTCGCCCCGCTGACGACGCGGGCGTCGTCCCGGGTGGCCAGGATGGTCAGTGCCTCGTGGAGGGTGGCCGGAGCGTGGAAGCGCTGGTCTCCGACGACATAGTACAGGCCCGGGAGCTGCGTCTTGCGGTCGAGGGAGGCCTGGATGCGGTCGTCGGGGCAGGTGCCGGCGACCTGTCGCAGGACCGCCCGGATGGGGACGTAGCCGGTGCAGCGGCACAGGTTTCCGCAGAGCTGGTCGTCGAGTCGCCAGTCGTCGGCCTCCGCATCGGCCAGCTCGGGGCGGTGGGCGGCCTCGACCAGCGACATGACGAAGCCCGGCGTGCAGTAGCCGCACTGGCTCCCATGGAGGTCGACCATGGCCCGCTGCACGCGGTGCAGCGCGTCCCCTCGTGCGAGGCCCTGCACCGTCCACAGGCGCAGCCCGTCGACCTGGGGCAGCAGGAGCAGGCAGGAATTGACCGACCGCAGCCGCCCGGTGGCGTCGATCAGGAGGACGGTGCAGGCACCGCAATCGCCTTCGGCGCAGCCCTCCCGGGTCCCGGTCCGGCCGGTGGCGCGCAGCCACTGCAGCACCGTCGTGGTGGGGGGGACATCCTCGATCTCGACGAACTCGTCGTCGACGTGGAAGCGAAGCGTGGCCATGGGCGTCCTCGGCGTGTCCGGTGGTTCCAGCGTAGCGCGCCGGGAGAGGCCGGGCCGCCGGGGAAAGGCGAGACCGCCGCAGGGCCCGGCGCGGACCCCGACGGGGACCTGCCACGGCGGGCGATGCGGCGGGCGACCGGGGGCCGGTACGGTGGCTGGCCCGGGGGCGGGGGCATAGAGACCGGGCCTCCCGGAGCCACCCATGACCACTGCGAACGCTCCCTCGACCGCTCCCGACGCCCACCCGCGCATCGCCGTCGTCGGCGGTGACGGAATCGGCCCCGAGGTCATCGCCCAGGGCCTGCGGGTCGTGACGGCGCTGCTGCCCGGGGTCCACCTGGAACACTTCGACCTCGGCGCCGACCGCTACCTGCGGGATGGGGTCACGATGCCGCCGGGCCTGATGGAGCGGTGGCGGGACGAATTCGACGCCATCTACCTCGGGGCGTTGGGGGATCCCCGGGTGCCGGACAACGTCCAGGCTCGCGACATCCTGCTCGGCGCCCGGTTCCAGCTCGACCTGTACATCAACCTGCGGCCCATCCAGCTCCTCGATCCGCGTCGCTGCCCCCTCAAGGACCGTGGCCCGGAGGACGTCGACATGATCGTCTTCCGCGAGAACACCGAGGGCCTGTACACCGGGATCGGTGGCCAGTTCAAGCGGGACACGCCCGACGAGGTCGCCATCGAGGCCGAGATCAACACCCGCAAGGGCGTCGAGCGCATCGTGCGGGCGGCCTTCGAGTACGCCCGCCGCACCGGTCGCGGCAAGGTCTGCATGAGCGACAAGTCCAACGCCATGCGCCATGGACACGACCTGTGGCAACGGGTCTTCCGGCAGGTGGCGGCGGAGTACCCCGAGGTGGAGACCCGGCACCTCTACGTCGACGTGCTGGCCATGGAGATGGTGCGGGCCCCCCAGCAGTTCGAGGTGATCGTCACCAACAACCTGTTCGGCGACATCATCACCGACCTCGGCGCCGTGTTGCAGGGAGGGATCGGGCTGGCCGGCTCGGGCAACATCCACCCCGGGCGGGTGGGCCTGTTCGAGCCGGTGCACGGGTCGGCGCCGGACATCGCCGGCAAGGGAATCGCCAACCCCATGGCCGCGATCCTCACCGCCGGCATGATGCTGGGCACCCTCGGCCACCCGGAGCTGGAAGCCCGGATCCGGGACGCCGTGCGGGCCTGCCTGGAGGCCGACCTCGTCACCCCGGAGCTGGGGGGGCGGCTGTCGACGGAGGAGGTCGGCACGGCGGTCCTCGACCGGCTGGGCTGAAGCCGGCGGCGGTGCGGCTCCGGCTCCCCCGGTGACGGCCACCGGGTGGCGAGGGGCCCTTCGAGGGTGTCCCCGTCGATGGGGCGCCCGGGTTCGGGGCGCCCGGGTTCGGGGCGCCCGGAGCGCGCGCGCCCGGGGAGCGCGCCCCGTGAGGCAGCGCGGGTCTACTCGCCGATCCAGGCCCGCTCGACCTCGACCAGCCGCTCCTCGCCGTCGGCCCCCCGGACGCGGAGCTGGACGGTGCTGCCGACCTCGCCGGTGACGGCCGCGATCATGTCCACCATCGGCCGGCCGGCCAGCGGCTCGCCGTCGGCCTCGAGCACGATGTCGCCCTCGGAGAGACCGGCGGCCTCGGCCGGGCTGCCGGCGTGCAGCGCGCCCAGCCGCAGGCCCTCGGGATCGAACTCCACCACCGCGCCGATCCCGCCGACGTCGTAGTCGGGCAGGCTCAGGACGATGTCGGTGCGGTCGCCGTCGCGGGGGTCGATCTCCACCCCATCGCCGCGGACCCGGATCAGGCCGTCGACCCGGGTGGCGAACAATTCGCAGGGGCGGTCGGGGAGGGTGACGGTGCTGTCGAACCGGTCGGTGTCGCCGAGTCGCCGGTCCAGGGAGCAGCCGACGAGCCACACGTCGTCGCCCTCGACCACCCCCTCGACCCGGCCGGCGAGGTGGATCCGCCGGGGAGGGACGGTCCGCAGCGCGCTCTGGCATTCGCCGGCGTCGCCGGACCACCGAAGGCTCATGGTGGCGTGGTGTTCGCGGTCCCCCCTGCGGATCGTGAAGGTCAGCAGCGGGGTCCCCACCGGGGCCTCGACCTCGAGCCGGTCGCCGTGGGTCCTCCACCGCAGGGGGCGAGCCTGGATGGCGGCGAGCCGGGCGTCGGAGAGCTCCCCGGCGAGGTCCTGCGCCCGGGCGGACGCCCACAGGGCCCCGGTTCCCCGGGCGACGACCTCCAGGTCGTCGAAGTCGTCCCCCTCCAGCGCGCAGCGGACCCAGGCCACCGGCAGCAGGTCACCCGGCTCGGGGAGCTCCTCCTCCTCGGGGTCGTTGGCCGTGACCACGGCTCGCGGCGGTGGGGGCCCGGTGTCGTCGGCGGCCGGGGCGGTGATGGGCTCGGGCACCGGGGCCGGCGCCGGCGCCGCGCCGGGCCGACGGGGGGGTGGGACCCACCGGTCGCCCGACGGAGACCATGACAGCCAGGCCCCGACGAAGAGCCCCGCCAGGGCGACGGCGGCGATGGGCAGGGCGCGTCGGCGCATGGGTCTACCGGATCCGGATCAGCTCTTCGTGGCCGGTGCGTTCGTGGTTGGTCCAGGTCGTCTGCATGCGGTCGGCGGTGACCGCGTCGACCTCCACCACCACGATGTAGCCCGTGCTGGGGACCCGGTAGACCCAGGTGAAGCGATCGTCCTGCCACCCCGACAGCTTGACGTCGAAGACCTCGCCGTCGTGATCGATGATCGACACGACCCGCGCCCGTCCCCTGCGGGTGACGATGGTGGTCCGCTCGCCATCGTGCATGGACGGGGTCCACTCCCCGACCAGCGCGACGTCGGCGCGACGGGGATGGTGGGCACAGGCCAGGGTCAGGACGACCAGCGGGGTGATCATGGTGGCTTCCCATGGGCGTGGCGGACGGGCACCGCCGTCGAGCGTAGCGGATCGCCGTCCGGCCTGCCCCGGGCCGGGGGTCGGGCCGAGGGGTCCCGGGTGTCCCGGCCGGGCCGAGGGCCCCGCCGTGCAGGGAATCGCCGACCGAAAAGATCGACAATCGGCCCCCGGATGGTGGCGCGTCGCGTCCCGACGTGGTTAGGAGGTTTTCGTTGACGCAGCGAAGTTGATGATGCGAGAGCATCGCGGCGACGGTGACGAGACATCCGGCCCGCGCAAGCTTGCCGAAACAGCCAACAGGTGAGACCACTCGGGTCTTGCCAGGATTGCAGGCCCTCTGCCTGCTCGACGCTCCCTGTCCGACATGAAAGACGGTGCAGGGGCAACCAGAACGAGACAACGACATGGGCAACAAGCTCTTCGTTGGTGGACTGTCATGGGACACCGACGACAACTCCCTTCGTGAGGCCTTCGCGGCCCACGGTGACGTCACCGAAGCCAAGGTCATTCTCGACCGCGACAGTGGCCGCAGCCGGGGCTTCGGCTTCGTGACGATGGGCAACAGCGAACAGGCCGCGGCGGCCACGGCCTCCCTCGACGGCCAGCCCCTCGACGGGCGCACCATCCGGGTCAACGAGGCCCAGGAGCGCTCGCGCGGTGGTCACCGTGGCGGTGGCTACAACGGTGGCGGTGGCCGCGGTCGCTGGTAGACCGTCGGCCGACCGGGTCAATCGCCCGGTCCGAATCGACCCCGGCCTGCACCTGCAGCGCCGGGGTCGCTGCGTTGGGG
>RFKJ01000101.1 GCA_003694325.1 Deltaproteobacteria bacterium | reverse complement strand
CGCACCCAGCCGCGGGGGCTGAACACGATGCTGTCGGCGTTGTCGCCCGACCCCGGGCCGGCGATGCTCTCCCACTGGCGCAGGCAGGCGTCGGCCATGGGGTGGTTGCCCCCCGGCCCGATGTCCACCACTCCCTCCGATGCATCGTCGTCGGAGCCGTCGTCGAGCGAGTCCTCGGGCAGCGTGTCCCAGCGGTTCGAGCCCAGCGAGCTGTTGCCGATCTGGAGCAGCCAGGACCCGCCCCAGCTCCGGCCATCCCGGCAGTCTCCTCCACTGCCGGTGAGCACCAGCCGCGTCTCCCGGTTGGTGCGCACCGCCAGCTCCCGCAGGTCGAGCAGGTCGCTGCGCAGGCGCCGGGCGGCCTTGACCGTGCGAAACCGGGGGAGCTGGTCGCGCAGGCTGGCGTAGCCGATGGCGCCCAGCACGACGAGCACCGCCATGACGATGGCCAGCTCGGTCAACGTCACGCCCCGCCGGCCTGCACCCCGACGCGGCACGCGCCGGAGAAGCTCCGGCGCGTGCGCGGTGGCGGAGTGCTCGATCAGAAGACCTCCATCCAGGCCAGACCCGCGGTCCCGAGGAAGGGGTTGCCGGCCGGATCGAGGAAGTCGAAGTCAGCGCTGCCGCTGCTGCTGCTCGCGTCCTGGACCCCGTAGGCGATCCGCCCCTGGGCGGTGACCGTGAGGCTGGAGACGTAGCCCCCCACGTCGACGTAGTCGGAATCGGAGGCGTCCACCGAGCCGTCCCCGTTGGTGTCGATGCCCGGCGCGCAGTCGTCGTAGGCCAGGCCGTAGATCCGCCCCGTTCCCGCGGTACAGGGGTCGACGTTGCCCGACGAGTCCACCGACGGAGCCCAGGTCGGGAAGTACACGACCCCGGCATAGACCAGGGGCTCGCCCGTCAGGCCCTCTCCGGCATCGAGGGTGTAGACCCCGGTCGCGCCGCAGCCCCCGCCGGTGACCGCCGAGGTGGTGTACGAGGTACACGACGACGGGTTGTCGTCCCGGACCGCGAAGAAGTAGCCGTTGTCCGAGCTGGTCCGGGTGTAGGGCGATCCCGTTCCCCAGTAGACGCCGAGTGAACCATCCGAGAAGAACGAGGTCGTGGCCGCGTAGAACACCTCGGGCCGCGAGGTCAGCCCCCCGTCGTCGACCGGGTCGAAGAACTCGGACCAGACCAGCGAGTCGGGGTTGCTGGGGTCGAAGCAGGCCTTGTACATCCAGGTGCTGCCCGGATCGCTGATGTAGGTGGTCCCGGAGCTGCCGGGCGACGGGTCGGGGCCGCTGCCCGACTCCCCGTCGTTGGAGATGTAGGTGGTCGACACCGGGAAGTACACGGTGTCGGCGTCCCCATCGGAGTCCACGTCCACCACCGCCAGCGCGGCCCCGATGTAGGCCTGCTCGTAGTGGGAGTCGCCGTCGGCGCCATCGGACATCAACGCGGCTTCCGGGTGCCCGTTGTCGCCGTGGACGGAGTAGCCCGCGGTCGGCCACCCATCGACCGACGCGTAGGGACCCTCGGCCATGTCCCAGACGTAGAGGTTGGCCTCGGCCGTCTGGAAGTAGCTGGTGCCGCTGCTGCTGCCGTAGGGCACGGCCCGACCCGAGCCCCAGATGCCGATGTAGCGGTCGCGGTTGTCGGTGCTGACCTCGGTGTCCCGGATCTGGGCGACCACCGGGCGCCCCACGCCGTAGCCCGGCGCCGTCGGGTCGACGGTGTCGAGCTGTTCCCACAAGAACTGCGGGTCGAGCGGGTTGGTGATGTCCAGCGCCATGGTCAGGGGACCGCCCTTGCCCTGCTGGACCACGATCACCCGGTGCCATTCGCAGTCGGCCCAGGTCGAGGTGCCCGGGTCGATGTTGGTGCAGGACTTCTGGCCGTCGCCGTCGTGATCGATCCACACGTCGGCCACCACCGGGGAGCCGTCGAACAGGAAGGTGCGCCCGTAGACCATCAGGTCCAGCGCCCGGCCGGCCCAGGCCGGATCCTTGTCCCGGTACAGCAGGTAGCCCGGCATCCAGGCCCAGGCCTCCTCACCGGCCTCGTCCACCGCGGTCCCGGGGAGGTCGTCGAGGTAGAAGGCGTGCAACATGCCGTCGTTGGCGGCCATGTAGACCATGCCGGGGTAGTCGGCGGCCTGCTGCTGGTTGAGGAACTTCCGGTAGCTCGGCTCCATCGAGTAGGCGTTGTTGAGCCGCGGCTCGACCACCGCCGGCACCCCGTAGGGGGCGTCACCCAGCTTCCAGTAGCCCCGCTCCTGGCTGATGTACCGGAAGGTGGCATCGGGCCGACCGCGCAGGAAGTCGATCATCTCCTGGAGGTCGGAGCTGTCGATGGAGCAGTCCTCGTTGATGTCGTAGACGCTGAACGGCCCCGACGACGTCGTGCAGGAGGTGGACGCGTAGGCGCTGACGTCGAGGATCTCGTCGAGGACCACCGGCGAGGCCCCCACCGTCGTCACGAACTGGCGGTCCATCGGCTGGCGGCGGTCGATGAGGGACTCGGTGGCCAGCCCCGACAGCGTGGCGGCCTCCTCGAGGAAGGTGTAGATGTCGCGATAGCCGACACCGTCCATGTCGCCGGGGTTGTACTCGCTGCCGGGCACGGGGCGGCTGACCAGCAGGTCACCGCCGTCCCACAGGGCGCCGCCGAAGCCGCTGACGGTGTCGAGGATGATCTCGCCGTAGGTCGGGCTCAGCGGGTCGTTGTCGATCTCGTAGCCCCGGATGTGCCCCTCGGCGAGCGGGTTGTCGCCGGTCAGCTCGTAGAAGCTGTAGATGAGGCGGTCGCCGCTGGCGGTCACGATGGGGGTGGAGCGGCTGTAGGTCCCCGACCGGATGTCCTGCATGACCGTGAGGATCGCCCCGAGCACCTCGTCGGCGGTGGAGGCCACGGTGTAGACGCCAGCCCCCCCGGTGACGTCGGAGGCGTTGCCGTACAGCGCCTCGGCGACCGTCGTCGAGCCGATGTCGATCCCCACCGTGTGGACCGTCACGTTGTTGGTCCCCGACAGCGTCGTGCTGAGGTCCGAGCTGTACAGCTTGTAGACGACGTTGTCGTAGAGGCAGAGGGTGTCCGATCCGTCGGAGGTGGCGCCGGCACTGTTGCAGGTGATGTCGGGGGAGATGGACGGCGACCAGGTCCCGGTGACCTGGTTGTCCCCCTGGGGTCGGTTGCGCCCGATGACGATGACGTGGGTCGACTGGCAGTCGTAGACCATCGGGGCCTCGGTCCAGTCCGCCACGATTCCATCACCGTCGTCGTCGGTGTCGTCGGGGGAGGTCGAGATCGGGAAGTAGTTCTGCCCGAGCTTCTCCAGGACCTCCGCGAAGTTCCGGACGTTGACCGAGGTGGTGGACACCGAGGCCAGCGCCGCGTCGATCTCGGCGGCGGTGGCCCCGATGGGGGCGATCTTGGTGTAGCCGTCGTCGCTGACCGTGGCGGCGGTCCCGACCACGCCGTACCGGGCCCAGTCGTAGTGCTGGGTGATCTTGGCGATGGCATCGGTGACCACGTCGATGCAGGGGTCGGTGGACGCGCTGTCGCAGGGGTCGTCCATCGCCGGCGACAGGTCGATGAGGAACAGCACGTTGGGCTCGGCGTACTCCCCGGTGGACAGGTACTCCGAACCCATGCCCGACGACGCGGCCCGCGCCGTCAGCGGCAGGCACAGGCCGATCAGGCCGGCGGCGGGCAGCAGGTGGCGGGGGGCAGAGCCGATGAAACGCGTCGACATGGGGCGACCCCTAGCGAATGACACAGCCCCCCCGGATGACCTTGCGGTAGAGCATCGCGGTGGTGGCCTGGGTCTCGTTGATGTTCGTGTAGCTGGTGTCCTGCATCCGGGCGGTGGAGGTCATCAACCAGTAGTCGCTGCGGAACTGGTTCTTGCCGATCTCGGTGGAGTAGCCCGGCGGCGGGTTCCCGCAGCGCATGTAGGTCGCCTCCACCCAGTACACCCCGAGGTTGTGGGTGTAGCTGAGCCCACCGAAGAAGGACTCGGCCTCGGTGGCCTTGACGAAGTCCCCGAAGGTGTCCGGTCCGGTGTCGTAGCCCTCGTTGGGCGGGTTCTTGTGCTCGAGCTGCCAGCGGGCATGGGTGCCGCCCGCGTCGGCGGTGTTCACCACCAGCATGTGCTTGCGGTTGTGCAGGGCGATCCGCTGGTCGACGCCGGCCACCGACAGCGAGGTCGCGCCGATCACCGTCATGATGGCCAGCAGGATGAGCGCCACCAGCATGATGTATCCCCGACGGTCGGGCCGCCGGTGGAGGGCCGGGTGTCCGGCGATGTCAGACCTGGCGAAGCGCATGCGTCTACCTCAGAGGCCGGCAGTCGCGGCCTGGAGCCGCAGGTTGCGGACGGTCACTTCCGTGGTCATCACCTGCCGGTAGTAGTTGTCGTCGGAGATGGCCGCGGCGTGGTTGGCCAGCGCCGGCCGCGTACTGGAATAGGTGTCGTTGGGGTCGGTCCGCGACGAGCGGACCAGCAGGTGGATGCGCACCATCTGGACGGCATCCCCCTCGGCCGCGGTGATCGAGTCCACCCAGGTGGCGCTGGCGTCGTTGCAGTCGTCGAGCACCCCGTCGGCATCGGCGTCCTCCAGGCAGTACTCGAACTGCAGGTCCTCGATGTCCTCCACCAGCGGAATGTCGTCGGTCTCGGGCCAGTCGAGGTCCATGTCCATCATCAGCACCGGGCGGCTGGGCGAGCCCGGCCCCGGCGTCGAGTCGCTGTTGTCGATGTAGAAGGTCAGGACCTCGGCCTTGGAACACATCATCGCCGGCGTGAGGTTGTCGCCCGCCGGGCAGACCGACTGGTAGTCGAGGTAGGCGGTGGCGTCGTGGACCGGCAGCTCCCCCGTCCCGGTGGGGTCTCCCGACAGCACCCACAGGTAGCTCTGCATCCCGTCCATGGCGGCGTAGTCGAAGCAGAGCAGCATCTCGTTGGTGGTGAACTCCCCGAGCTTCGACGAGTAGTCGAGCATGTTGGGGTCGAAGTCGATGGTCGTGGTCTCGCAGTTGGCGGTGGTGGTGATCTCGGTGTTCATCACCAGCGAGGGGTCGCCGTAGACCACCGTGATCGCGTCCGTGCCCCCGCCGCCGCTCCACGAGTCGTAGGCGATGATCGCCGGCAGGTCGTTGTCCACGTCCCCATCGGTCCCCAGGTAGCCGACCACCCGCCCGTTGGTCCCGAACCCGGCCATGCGGACGCTGCGCGAGATCACGTCGGCGGCAAACCGCTGGTTCTGGTGCATCTCCATCTGCAGGTCCTGGAAGACGAACTGCCGGGTCTGCATGGTGAACAGCGAGTACAGGCCGACGACGACGACGCTGGCGATGGCGATGGAGACCATCACCTCGATCAGCGTGAAGCCCGCCCTCCCCCGAATGGGCGGGACTTCCCGGCGCGGCAGGTCCATCGAGCGGAGGCGGGTCATCAGGAGTCCCGGAATCGATAGTTGGAGATCGTGGTCCCGCGCCACTGCCCGAAGGCCCGGTCCTGGTACACGCAGCGCACCCGGATCCGCATCCAGGTCGGGTCGGCGTCCATGTACTCGACATCCCAGGACACCCAGTACCCGGGCACGGTGGAGGCCACCCGGACGTTCTGGGCGTCCACCGGGCCGGGATCGCCCACCTCGTCGCCGTTGACGTGGGGAAGGATGACCCAGGGGTTGGCCGCCGAGGTCGAATCGCTGCCGATGTCGGTCAGCACCGAGGGCACGCCGCTGGAGTCCCAGGGCACCGCCATCAGCTCCTCCATCTTGAGCTGGGCGAGGTAGCTGCAGTCGGTCATCTTGCGGGCGTGCATGTTCGACCGCACGGCCTGGCTGTGGAAGCCGAACATGACGATCAGCGAGAAACCCAGCAGGGCGCTGGCGATGAGGGCTTCGATCAGGGTGAAGCCGGCGCGCGCCGACGGGCGGTCGGGCCGACTCGCGGCGTGGACGCCGAGCAGGGTGGAGGACCTGCGGTGCGCTCGCGGTGATCGGATCATGGCAGGGGTGTCGGG
>RFKJ01000100.1 GCA_003694325.1 Deltaproteobacteria bacterium | reverse complement strand
GGGTGTGTTCCGGGGGCGCGGTGCCGTCGGGGGTCGGGTCCGCGGGTTCGGCCGTCGCCTGCTCGCCATCCGGCGCGGGGGGCGTGACGTCGGGACCGTCCTCGGTGGCGTCCTCCTCCTCGACCACCCACCGGGGCAGCTCCAGCGCCAGCTCCCCGCCGGCCAGCCGCCAGTCGACCAGCAGCTCGGTCAGCTCGCGGCCGATGGCGATGGCGCGGGCGTCGAGGTGACGCCGCAGGTCCGCGGGCAGGGACAGCGCGGCGTGTCGGCGCAGCAATTCGGCCTCGGCGAGCAGCTCGGCGAGTCGATCGGCGCGCTGATCGAGGTCCTCGACCAGGGCCTGGCGCAACAGTGCATCGAGGGATTCAGGCATGGCGGCACCCCGGGAACCATCCACAGTGTAGCGGTTGCCGGCCCCGTGTCGATTGCGTGGGCGCACGGCCGGGTCGGGATGTCCCAGGGGTGGGGGATGCCCCGGGCCGATGGCCGCACTGCCCGACCGGGTGGGCAGGCGCCGCGCGCGCGGGTGGGACGAAGCTCGACCAGCCGCGGCAGCCGGATCTCGGGCCTCACTCCCCCCACAGGTTGTCGCGGGTCCAGGCCAGCAGGCTGTCCAGCTCGGCGTCGATGATGTCGGCCACCTCGCTGCCCAGGGAGTTGGTCTCCTCGTAGTGGTCGCCGGGGGCCTCGTCGAACCAGGGGTTGGTGTCGTCGAGCACGAAGTCGTAGGCCGGGATGATGTAGCCCAGCTCGTCGTTGCCGAGCCCGATCACCCAGGCCAGCTCGCCCCCGATCCGTTCCTTGATGTACGGTCCGGCCGGGGCCGCCGACAGGTCGGGCGGGTACTCGTTGTGCGGGTCGATGACCGGCACGTCGGGGCTGCCGGTGTGGCTGCCGTCGTAGCCGCCGATGTTCAGCTCGGGGAACAGCTCGCCGGGGATGGTGGCGAAGCGGATGGGGCCCACCGACAGCAGGTTCAGCTCGGTCTCGACGGTGGGCGTGTTGTCGGGACCGATGGCCTGGCTGCTGTCGTAGTCGAACAGTTCCCGCTCGATGATGCCGGTCAGGAACAGTGCCTGGAAGCCGTAGTTTTCGACGGGCAGGCGGATGGTCTGCACGGCCAGGGTCAGGGTCGGGTCGGTGGTGACGGTGCCCCCCTCGATGGCGTCCAGCGCCATCTCGCCGAGGAGGGTGCCCATGGCGGCGGTGCGCTCGTGGGTGTAGGCGTCCCAGACGTTGCCGTCGGGGTCCTCGACGTCGACCCGCAGGCCGGTCATCATGCCCCCGACGGCGCCGTTGATGAAGATCGCGGTGCCGCCGAGGCCCGGGCGGCTGGTCGTCTCCCAGGTGCTCCCCGATTCCATGGTCTGGCGCAGGGCATGGGGAAAGTCGCTGGTGATGTCGAGGTTCTCGTCGGCGATGGACTCGGGGTGCTCGCCGAAATGGGCGAGGCTGGCGATGACCGCTCCGTCGGCATCGTAGAAGGCGGCCCCGCCGAGCTGCTCGTCGATGACCATCGGGTCGCGGAGGTCGGTGATGACGTTGTAGACGCCCTTGTCGCTGTAGGTGGAGACGTCGACCTGTCCGGCCACCATGTGATCCACCGGGCGCAGGTCGGCGACCGCGGACCGGACGGCGGAGGCCACCGCGTCGGTGACGGTGTCGATGTAGTCGGGGTCGACGCCGCTCTGGATGTCCGACGGCCCCCACAGGCCCATGGTGTCGGGACCCTCGTGGCCGTGGGTGCTGGCGACGATGACGTGGTCCACGTCCAGGCCCAGGGCATCGACCTTGGCCCGCGCCGCGAGCACGTCGGGGCGGAAGAAGCCGACCAGGTCGAGCTCGACCAGGGCGATCCGGGTGCTGCCCTGGTCGAAGACGATGGCCCGGGCCCACAGGTCGTCGTGGACTCCCCGGGCCGGCCGGCGGTTGTGGAACCCGGCCATCCAGACGGCCTGGAACACCCCGTCGCCTTCGCCGTCGTCGGGGCCGGCGTAGCCCTCGTCCCCCGGGCAGAGACGATCGCATCCGCAGTCGAGGAATGCTTCGTCGTCGTCCCACTCGGCGTCGCCGTCGTCGTCCTGCCAGCTCTCGAAGCAGGTCGGGGTGATCGGCACCTTGGCGGCCCCCACGGACAGCGCCCCGTCGGCATCGGGGCAATCGGCGCTGCCGGGGCAGACCAGGTCGGGGCCGTCCTCGGCGGCGCTGCCGCTGTCGCCGTGGCCTTCGGGCACGCCGGAGTCTCCGCCCCCGCCCTTGTCGGTGCAGGACATGCCCAGGGACAGGAGGAGAGCGGGCAGGATCGCGGGCGGCATGGACATGGCGCGGGACTCCGGGGAGGGCGCCGATCCTACCGCAGGACCGGGAGCGGGCGGGGGATCAGGACCGCAGCGCGCCGGCGTCGACCTCCTCCCGCCGCAGGACCCCGGTGTCGAGCACCCAGGCGGTGACCAGGGCGGCGGGGGTGACGTCGAAGGCCGGGTTGCAGACGGGCACGTCGGTGGGAGCCCAAGGGGGGGCGCCCGGGCCGCCGCGGACCTCGTCGGGATCGCGTTCCTCGATGGGGATGGCGTGGCCCCCGGGGCAGGCGGGATCGACGGTGGACCGGGGGGCGACCACGTAGAAGGGCAGCGCGTGGTGGTGCGCCAGCAGGGCGAGGGCGAGGGTCCCGATCTTGTTGGCGAAGTCTCCGTTGGCGGCGATGCGGTCCGCCCCCACCAGCACCGCGTCGACCCGGCCGGCGGCCATGAGCATGGCGGCGGCGCTGTCGGTGATGAGCGTGTGGGGGATGCCGGCCCGGGCCAGCTCCCAGGTGGTGAGGCGCGCCCCCTGCAGCAGCGGGCGGGTCTCGTCGACCCAGACGTGGGCCAGGCGTCCCTCGGCGTGGGCCCGGCGGATGACCGCCAGGGCGGTGCCATCGCCGGCCGTGGCCAGGCCCCCGGTGTTGCAGTGGGTGAGCGCCCGGGTCCCCGCTGCGATCAGCGGGGCCCCATGGCGGGCCATGGCCGCACACCGGGCGACATCCTCGGCGAAGATCTGCTCGGCCGCGGCGGGGATGTCCTCGTCGGCCTTGATGGCGGCGACCAGGCGGTCGACGGCCCACATCAGGTTGACCGCGGTGGGGCGGGCGGCCCGCAGCGCGGCGGCGTGGGCGAGGAGCTGGGACCGGGTGCAGCGCCGGGACGCGCAGGCCAGCGACAGGGCGGCGCAGACCCCGATCATCGGGGCGCCGCGGACCGACAGCCGCTGGATGTGCCCGACCATGTCGGCCGGGTCGCTGCCGTCGAGCCACCGCTCCTCGTGGGGCAGCCGGGTCTGGTCGAGGACGTGGAGGGTGCCGGCATCGCCGTCGTAGCGCAGGCCGAGGCTCTCGAGGAAAGGCACGGAAACTCCGGGCGGGCGGGAAGCCGGGCGAGTGGGAGGGGCAGCAGCTATCGTGGGGCGACCTGCCCGGGAGGTCATGGACGGATGCACGGGATGTGGGCACTGGTGCTGGGCCTGGTGGGGTGTACCACCGCGATCCTCGACCGGGGCAACGGGCGGGAGGTGTGGCAGTCGGCGGTGGTGGCCGCGCCGGGCGGTGCGGTGGCGACCGGCCCTCTCGCCGAGCGGGGCGGTGTC
>RFKJ01000099.1 GCA_003694325.1 Deltaproteobacteria bacterium | reverse complement strand
GGCGAGACGGTGACCGTCGCCGGGGTCGTGGAGGGAGAGTCGGGCGAGATCATCAACCTCGACATCCGGGTTCCCGACAGCGAGGCCCCCGGTGGGGAGCGCGGCGTGGGGCGGATCTTCCTCGAGGAGCCGGGGCCGTTCCACATCGAGGTCCCCAAGGACCACGGCGACCTGCTCCTCGAGGCCTTCCAGGACCCGGACCGCGATGGCCCGGGCGCCACCGACCCGTTCGCCTCCCTGCGGGTCGACGTCCGGGACAAGGACATCGACGGGCTGCGGATGGTCCTGGTGCCCGGGGCCCGGGGCATGGCAGCGGCGCACGTCGACGTGCCGTTCAAGCCGGCGGCGCCAGGGGAGCGCCGCACCGTCGACCTGGCGACCATCGACATGCCGGTCAACGCCAAGGGGCTCGGCCCGTTCGCCAACCACGAGGGCGAGTTCGTCAAGCTGCGGGGCACGGTCCGGGCCGAGGACGACCAGCCGGTCGACATCGACGTGTGGGTGGCCGATCCCGCCGCCTCGGCCGGGATGCGGAACCAGGGCAAGATCGTCCTGGTCTCCCCAGGGGAATTCACCATCCGGGTGCCTCGGGACGCCGGTCGGATCGCCCTGGAGGCCTACCAGGACCAGGACGCCGACGGACCGACGGAGCAGGACGCCTTCGCCCGGGCCGAGCTCGACGTCGGGGACGCGGACATCGACGACGTGGTCCTGTCGCTCCGGCGGACCGGTGCCGCGGCCCACGCGGCGGCGGGGGCCGCCGACCAGGGGGTCGCGCCTCCCCCGGACGGCCGGGTCCCGTTTGCCGACGTCGAGGGGGACACGGTCACCGTGTCCGGCGTGGTGCGCGCCGAGACCGACGGGGTGATCGACATCGACGTGCGGGTGCCCGACGCCGATGCCCCGGGCGGCGTGCGGCAGGAGGGCAAGATCCGCCTGGACGGCCCGGGGGTCTTCGAGCTCGAGGTGCCGGTCGGGTTTGGAAAGCTGGAGCTGGAAGCCTTCCAGGACCTCGACCACAACGGCCCCGACGACGACGATCCCTACGCCCGCCTCGATCTCGATGTCGGAACGCGGAACATCCAGGCGGCGCTGGACCTGGTGGCCGGCGGCCGGGCCCTCGCCGCCAGTGCCGGCGCTCCGCCGCACGAGGATCACGACGATGGGGCCACGGCGGCCTCGGCGACCACCGGGGGGCCGGGGGATGCCTTCCCGTCCTACGAGGGCGAGCGCGTCACGATCTCGGGGACGATCGACTACGACGGCGACCACCTGGTGGATGTCGACCTGTTCAAGACCGATCCCGAGGCTCCCGGCGGCCGCTCGGTGGCAGGCAAGCTGAAGTTGAAGCCGGGAGAATTCTCGTTCACCGCGCCGAAGGACTTCGGCCCGCTCGAGCTGGAAGCGTTCGTGGACCTCGAAGGGGACGGCCCGTCGGCCGATGATCCGGCGGGCCGCTACGAGGGCAACCCCCTGACCGTCGGCAGCAGCGACATCGACGGGGTGGTGATCCGGATCGGCGCTGACTGAGTGGTCGGCCCGACCCTCCGCCCCCGCAAGGGGCGCGGGGCTGGTGACGGACCCCACCCCGCGCCGCCGACCCGGTGGGATGCCTGCTCGGGCCGGTTCGCGGGCGTGATCGCCGCAGCCGGCAGGTGATAGGCTCGCCGCTGCCCTGTGCCGTGTGCTCGGAGGTCCAATGTTGGCCGCGCTTGTCGCTCTGCTGCTCCCGTCGGTGCTGGTCGGTCCCGCCCTGGCCCAGCAGAGCTCGGCGGACACGACGGTGGACATCGAGCTGTTTCGCCCCCACGCCGACACCTACGGCTACCTGCACGTTCCCTCGGCTGCGACCCTCAGCCACCTGCAGGTGGGGGCGACGATCTGGGGGTACTACGAAAACGATCCCCTCCTGTTCGAGGTGGACGGCCAGCGCTACCCCCACCCGGCCGTGGAGGTCGTCAACGACAAGGGCGACGGGATCATCGACAACCGCTTCGCTGGCAACATCCAGGTGGGGATGGGCGCCAGCCGGTTCTTTTCCTTCACCCTCGACGTGCCGGTCATCCTCTACCAGGACGGGTTCGACCCGTCGTCGCCCCCCGACCCGACCACCGATCCCCTCGCCCTGATCAGCGCCGGGGTGGGGGACATCCGGGTGGAGCCCAAGGTCGCGGTGCTCGACCGGGATCGCCTGCCGGTCGGGCTGGCGCTCGTCGCGCCGGTCGGGCTGCCGACGGGCAACGGCGGCAGCTTCCTCGGCGAGGAGGACTTCTCGTTCCAGCCCGGCCTCGTCTTCGAGCTGAGTGACGACAGCATCCATACCCGGGCCTACCGGGTGCGGCTGGCCCTGCACGCCGCCTACAAGGTGCGGGATCCGGCCACGATTCGCGAGACCGTGATCGACGACGCCTTCGTCTACGGCGGCGCCATCGGCCTGCACCCGGTGGACGCGCTGGAGTTGACCGGCGAATTCCATGGCGAGCTGCGGAACACCGCCGCAGGTGACATGCCGGCCGAGGCCCTGGGCGGCATGAAGCTGCTGCTGGGGCGGATGGTCAGCATCAACCTCGGTGGCGGAGGCGGGGTCCTTGGGGGCGCCGGCGCCCCCGACTGGCGGGTGGTGGCCGGGTTCAGCGTGGCGCCGAGCTTCGATCCCAACAGCCGCGACAAGGACAAGGACGGGATCGTCGACGCCCTGGACCAGTGCGTGCGCGACCCCGAGGACATCGACCAGTGGATCGATGAAGACGGCTGCCCCGAGGAGGACAACGACAAGGACGGCCTGCTGGACGCGGTCGACATCTGCCCCAACAACGCCGAGGACTTCGACGGGTTCCAGGACGACGACGGCTGCCCCGACGCCGACAACGACAAGGACGGGATCCTCGACGTCGCCGACCGGTGCATCGACGAGCCGGAGAACTTCAACGACTACCAGGACGACGACGGGTGCCCCGACGTCGTGCCGGTCGAGGACACCGACGGCGACGGCTACAAGGACGACATCGACCGCTGTCCCTACGACGCCGAGGACTTCGACGAATTCCAGGACGAGGACGGCTGCCCGGAGCCGGACAACGACAACGACGGGATTGTCGACGACATGGACGCCTGTCCCCTGGAGCGGGAGATCATCAACGGCGTCGACGACGAGGACGGCTGTCCCGACGAGGGCCGGGTCGTGGTGGAAGCCGACCGCATCCAGATCCTCGACAAGATCTACTTCGACTACGACAAGGCCACCATCAAGGAGGTGTCCTACCCGCTGCTCGACGAGATCGCGACGGTCATCAAGCAGTACCCGACCCTGCGCAAGATCCGGATCGAGGGGCACACCGACAGCGACGGCAGCGAGCTGTACAACCTCGAGCTGTCGCAGCGGCGTGCCCAGGCGGTCCGCCAGGCGCTGATCGACCGTGGCGTGGAGCCGGATCGCCTGCTGGCGGTGGGCTTCGGCGAGCAGCAGCCCATCGTCCCGAACGACACCGAGGAACACAAGGCGCAGAACCGTCGGGTCGAGTTCATCATCCTGCAGCGCGACTGATCGCGGGCCGAGCTTGCAGGAGGCGGCGGCGGGCGTCGCGGCCGAAGCTCGGGTCGGCGTGCGGGGTCGGTAGGTGGAAATGTCGCAGGAAGTCTTGAAATTCACAAAAAATTTCGCGGAACCATCGTAGCCTCTTCTTCTCGGAGGGCTCCATGTTCCGTCCCGCGCAGATCACCGCCGGTCTGCTGTTCGTCGCGACGATGCCGACGCTGGTCGGCTGTGGTGACAAGGACGATGACGGTGACGACGGCGGGGTTGGCGATGGCGGGGTCGCCGACGATGGAGGAGCCGCCGACAGCGGCGCGGGGGACTCGGCGGAACCCGAGCCGATCCACGGGACGGTCACCGGTCGGATCACGGTGGAGTTGTACGACTACCAGACGGGGGACGCGGTGTCGTGGGACGAGTACGACTCGTTCCCCTTCGGCCCGATCTTCGTCGCCGCCTACAAGGAGGTCACCGACGACAAGGGCGAGACCCGGCTGGAGTACAAGGGCCAGACCGCGCTCCTCGCGCCCACCCCCAGCAGCGAGGGGGACGAGTTCGAGGTGAACGTCACCCTGCAGGTCGAGGGGAACGTCCACTTCTACGCCGCCCTGGACTGGGACCGCGACACGGTGATCGGCTCGGATGAACCGCGTGGGGTCTACCCGTCGGCGGTGGCCATCGAGGATGGCGGGACGGTCGAGGACGTGGACATGACCATCGTCGCCCCGGTCAACACCGGCGGCGGGAGCTGCGAGGCCACCACCGAGATCCGCGGCGAAGCCCTGATCACATCGACCTGGGTCGATGGAGACGTCGCCGTCATGACCACCACCGTCGACGGCATCGGGCCGATCCACAGCACCCGGCTGACGCCGACCCCGGACGGTGCCGGCGCGTCGGGGAACTACGTGCTGACGGTCTGCGCCGGCACGGGCCAGAACAACCTGATCGGGGCCTGGGACAGCAACGGCAACGAGATCCTCGATCCGGCGGACCGGTGGGGCACCTACCTCAGCGCGCCCGACACCGACGGCAACCCGATCACCATCGGGTCGACAGTGCTGAAGGACCACCTCGTCCAGATCCCCTATGGGGACGCGGGGGGGCTGAGCGTCTACCCCTTCGTGTCGGCCAGCGGCACGCTGACCTGGGCCGGCGGGTCCTTCGACGGCCTGCCGGCGGGCACGATCATCCACGCCCTGGCGCTGAAGTACCGGCCCAGCGGGGACGTGGCCGTGGCGGACCTGGAGGCCTACGACCAGGTCACCTGGACGGAGGCCGAATTCGCCGGTCGGACCTCGCTGGACTGGGAGCTGGGCCTGCCGATCAACTCGGTGGCCTTCCTGTGGTTCTACGCGGACACCGATGGGGATGGCGTGGTGAACGAGGTCGACGAGCCGGTCGGATCGGCGGGCAGCTCCGATGGGCGGTTCCCCACCGGCACGACGAGCAGCACCGGGATCGAAGTGGAACTGAGCACCGGCGGGTGAACCCCGGCACCGCTGGGCGGTCGGCGGCCCCGGGCAACAGAGGAGAGAGAGAGGCACAAGAGCCTGATCCTGACGGGGACCCTGGCGGGGCTGTTCAGCCTGGCGCTGGGTCCGGTCGCCTGCGGCGACAAGGATGACGACGGAGACGACAGCGGGGTCATCGGTGACGGTGGCGCGGGGGAGGACGGCGGGTCCGCCGAAGACGGGGGGGCCGGAGACGGTGGCGCCACCGACGAGGGGATCTCGGCGACCATCAGCGGTCGGGTCGACGTCCAGTTCTTTACCGAAGGAGAGGACGGCGAGCGGGAGTACATCGGCTGGGCCGACACGCCGTGGGCGGACAGCTTCCCCTTCGGGGCGATCTTCGTGGCCGCCACCACCGAGAACGAGGCCGGCGGCCTGACCTACCGGGGCAGCACGACGGTGCAGCACCCGTCGGTGGACGGGGACGACTACCTGCTCCCGGTCGGGCTTCCCGAGGACGGCGAGGTCCAGGTCTACGCCACGCTGGACATGTACGCCGACGGCGTGCTGTCGACCGACGAACCCTTCGGGATCTACCCGGGGGTGCTGACCGTGACCGACGAGGCGGCCATCGAGCACGCCAACATCACGATCCTCGTCGACTACGACGAGTTCTACGCGTGGTGGAGCGGCGGGGGTGGCGGCGGCGGTGGCGGTGGCTGCGACGCCATCACCCTGTCGGGAAGCTCGCTGCTGACCTCGCCCTGGACGGACGGGGACATCGCCGTGCTCCTCTACGACGTGGGCAACAACGGGCCGTACTACTACGACCGCGACCAGCCGGTGGTGGCCGGGGCCGGGGCCCAGGCGGACTTCAGCATGTCGGTGTGTGCCAACCTCGGCGACATGAAGCTGCGGGGAGCCTGGGACAGCAACGGCAACGCGCTCATCGACCCGGCGGACCTCTGGGGCGGGTACGTGTCGGCGCCCGACACCTCGGCGAACCCCATCGACATCGGCAGCGTGGACCTCACCGATCTCGAGGTGCAGATCCCGCTGGGGACGGGGGAGGCGGGTCTGGACATCGCGCCCTTCGTGAGCTTGTCGGGAGAGGTCACGGTCCACAGCGGCAGCTTCGATGACCTCGAGGAAGGCTCGGTGGTCTACGTCACCGCCCTGATGTACCGGCCCAGCGGCGACTTCGCGATCGCCGACATGGCGGACTACACCTACGACAACGACTTCTGGACCAGCAAGCAGTACGCCGGCCGGACCAGCCTGCCGTTCACCCTGTGGGTGCCGGCCAACACGGTGGTCTACCTGTGGGCCTACGCCGACAGCGGGCCGAAGCCGGACGGCATCCTCAACCAGGTGGGCGAGCTGGTGGCGTCGGCGGGCTCGGATGCCAACGGCCGGATCGCGACCGGGTCGTCGAGCACCTCGGGGTACACCCTGGACCTGGGCCTGGCGCGGTGACGCCCGGGGCGGTGGCGACCGCGCCGCCGCCTCCGCGGGATGCCGCCGCCCCGGGAAGATCCGTTGCGACCGGCGGGCTCATGGGGTGCCGCCCCCGGTCGTGCTACGTGTCCATGCTCGGGCTGCCGAACCGGCGGGTCCGTTCGTCCTGGTCCCTGGAGAATCCGGTGTTCCTGTCTGCCTTCGCCCTCGTCTCCCTCTCCCTCACCACCCCGGCCCATGCCGGCGCCGTGGCATCCAGCTTCAAGGCCGAGCGCCGCCTCGGAGCGAACACCTGGAATGCCCAGTCGGCCATCGATGGCAAGCCGGAGACCTGCTGGCAGCTCCCGGGAGAGAGCAGCAACAAGGGGGAGTGGATCATCCTCGACGTGCCGAAGTCCACCCTGGACCGGATCGGCATGATCGTCGGCTGGGCCAAGGATGAAGAGCACTTCAAGGACTACGCCCGGGTCAAGTCGGTCCAGATCGAAGCCATGGCCTACGACGAGAACAACGAGCTGCAGCCGGTGGGCACGGCCACGGCCACCTTCGAGGACAAGATGGAGTACCAGTCCGTCGACATCGACGACATCCAGATCGGCGATGATCTCTTCGGCGGCAAGGTCAAGATCACGATCACCGACGTCTACCCCGGTCGTGACTACCCCAACCTCGCGGTCAGCGAGATCCGGCTGGAACTGGCCGAGTTCGACGCCGCGCCGGTGGTGGAGGCCGTGTCGAGCGAGGAGGATGGGCACGGCATGGACCTCCTCGTCGACGACAACGAGCGGACCTTCTGGGTCGGCGATGTCGAGGGGGCCGCGTTGACGCTCAAGGTGGCCGGGTTCAGCGTCTCGCGCATCGGGATCAACCCGGGACCCAAGGAATATGCGCGTCCCAAGAAGCTGCGGGTCACGGCCCACAGTCGGTCCCACGAGCTGGAGCTGCCCGATGCTCCGGGGGTCGCCTGGGTCGAGATCCCGGCGACGGTCGGCTTCACCGGCAGCGGCTACCAGGGGAGCGAATTCGAGCCCCTGGAGGTGGAGATCCTCGAGGTCTACCCGGGCACGCGCTTCCCCGACAAGGTGGCCATCCGGGAGATCGACGCCAAGGCGACGGCGTTCGAGGGCTTCTGACGACCGGGTCCCGGGCGGTCAGCCGGCCGGGGCGCGGGCCTCCATCTCCTCGACGAGGGGTTCCAGGCGGTCGATGACGGCCTGCCAGGATGCCGGGTCGCGGAGGTCGACCCCCAGGAACCGGGCCGCGACATCTTCGGAGGCACCGCGTCCGGTGGCCCGGAGCAGCGTCGGCCAGGTCCGGGCCCAGGCCGAGCCCTCGGCCATGGCCCGCTGGTGGACCATGGCGCTGAACAGGTAGCCGTAGCTGTAGGGGAAGTTGTAGAACGGGGCGCGCGTCAGGAAGAAGTGCAGCTTGGCCGCCCAGAAGTGTGGATGTGCGATGCCGAGGTGGGGGCCGTACCAACGGCGCTGGAGGGCCGTCATCTCTGCCGAGAGTCGCTCGGCTCGGAGGGGGCCCTCGGCGCGAAGCTCGAACAGGCGTCGTTCGAACTCGTAGCGGAGCGGGATGTTGACGATGAACACGGCGGCGTCGGCCAGCTCCCGGTCGACCAGGTCGAGGCGGGTGTCGGGATCGGTGGCATCGGCGAGCTGCGCCTGGCGGACCAGCGACTCGGCGAAGGTGCTGGCCGTCTCGGCGAGGCAGCTCGTCAGCCGTCGATCCCCGGTGGGGAGATCGCGCATCACCCAGTTGTGGTAGGCGTGTCCCAGCTCGTGGGCGAGCGTGCGGACCGAGTTGGGGCCGCCGCCGAAGGTCATGAACACCCGGCTTTCGGCCGACTCGGGGAACGAGGCGCAGAACGCGCCGGCGCGCTTGCCCGGCCGATCTTCGGCTTCGACCCACCCCGACTGCAGGGCCATCTCGAAGAAGCGCCCCATCTCGTCGGAGAAGCTGCCAACGGTGTCGATCACCATCCGGGCCGCGGTGGGCCAGTCGACCGTGGTCTCGGCGCTGCCGAGCGGGGCGAGCATGTCCGGCCAGTCGTAGGTGGTGCGGCCGAGCAGGCGGCTGCGGGCGGCGAAGTAGCGCCAGATGAGAGCCCGGCCTCGGGTACACGCGGTGATCAGCGCGTCGAGGGTGGCGCGGTCGATGCGCTGGCGGACCAGGGGAATGGCCAGCTCGTCGACGCCGAGGCGGTCGTGGAGGGTGCGGCGGACACCGATGATCCGGCTGAGCGTGGTGGCGCAGGTCTCCTCCACCGATTCCCAGGCGGCCTCGGTGGCCTGAAAGACCCGGTGACGAAGCGCGGCGTCGCTGCTCTCCAGCAGGTTGAACGCCTGGGCGACGCTGAGGGATCGGCCATCGACCTCCACCCGGAGCCGACCCGATGTCCGCCGGTAGAGCTGCCCCCAGCCATGCAGGGCATCATCGGCCAGCTCGTCGAACAGGGCCTGCTCCCCGGCGGGCAGGAGGACCGGTCGGCGGCGGCGGGCTTCTTCGAGCAGGCCCACCTGGTCGGCCAGGGCCGGGCGGGCGCACAAGGCGGCGAAGGCGTCGTCGGAGCACCGGGCCACCAGGTCGGTAGGCCGGGACCACGCCCGCTCGAGCCGAGCCGCGAGGGCGCTGACCCGTTGCTCGGCGGCCTGGATGTCCTCGTCTTCGGCGTGGGCGGCGGCGAGGCAGCCGGTGAAGCTGGACAGCTCGTGGATCCGGCGCTCCAGCGCGTCGAGGGCGGGCAGCACCGATTCCCAGGCGGGGTCCCGGGCGGGGTCGCCGAGGGCATCGGCCGCGGCGGTCAGGGCCTGGACGTCGGCCTCGGCCTGCGCCAGCCGCTCCTGGAAGGCCGGACCGGTGACCCCGCCGTCGAAGATGGAGTCGAGGTTCCAGTTCTGGGGGGGCGGAGTCGACATGGATCACTCCAGGTAGGTGTAGCCCTCCAGCCCCCGGACGTACTCGCGGATGATGCGCCCGCTGTCCTCGAGACTGAGGCGGCCGTCCTGCACGGCCTGCTCGGCCGCCCGACGAATGGATCGCAGCAGGTTGCGGCGACTGTACTGGACGTATCCCACGACCTCGGAGACGGTGTCCCCCTCGACCACGTGATCCACCCGGTAGGCGCCCTCCCCGGTCAGGGTCACGTGCACGGCGTTGGTGTCGCCGAACAGGTTGTGGAGGTCGCCGAGGATCTCCTGGTAGGCGCCGACCAGGAAGAAGGCGAGGTAGTAGGGGCGGCCATCGAGAGGATGCAGGGGCAGGGTGTCCTTGACGTCGTGCAGGTCGATGAACTGGTCGATCTTGCCGTCGCTGTCGCAGGTGATGTCGGCGAGCACCGCGCGGCGGGTCGGTCGCTCGTCGAGGCGGTGGATCGGCATGATCGGAAAGAGCTGGTCGACGGCCCAGGCGTCGGGGGCGCTCTGGAAGACGGAGAAATTGCAGAAGTAGGTGTCGGCCAGGGTGCGGTGCAGGCTCTGCATCTCGTCGGGGACGTATGACAGCCCCCGGACGATCCGTTCGACCCGGTGGGCGGCATACCAGAAGAGCCGGTCGGCGCGGGCGCGTGTCGGCAGGTCGAGGAGGCCGAGGTTGAACATGGTCATGACCTCCTCGCGTGCCTCGAGGGCGTCGTGCCACACCGACTGGTAGGTCTTGCGGGAGACGGTCTCCACGGTCTCTCGCAGCTCGTGGAGGATGTCGGGATCGGTGTCGAGGAGTTCGGGTGGGGCCTCGGTGCGGGGGTGGTTGTCGATGGCGCCGAGCACGTTGACGATGAGGACGGAGTGGTGGGCGACGAGCGCTCGGCCCGACTCGGTGATGATGTCGGGGTGCTCGATGCCGGCCTCGGTGCAGGCCGCCTCGATGTGGGCGACGACGTCGTCGGCGTAGTCCTGGACCGTATAGTTGACCGAGCTGGCGAAATTGCTGTGGCTTCCGTCATAGTCGACGCCGAGCCCGCCCCCGACGTCGAACATGCCCATGGGGGCCCCGAGGCGGGTCAGCTCGACATACAGGCGGCTCGCCTCGCGCAGTGCCTCCTTGAAGGAGCGGATGGCGCTGACCTGGCTGCCGATGTGGAAGTGCAGCAGGTTCAAGCAGTCGAGCATGTCGGCGCTTCGCAGCGTCTCGACGGCATCGACCAGCTCGCCGGCGGTGAGGCCGAACTTGGCCCGGTCCCCGCTGCTGGCCTCCCAGCGCCCCGAGCCGCGGGTGGCGAGCTTCGCTCGCAGCCCGATGGACGGGCGCACCCCCATCTGGCGGGCCACGCGGATGATGAGGTCCACCTCGTTGATCTTCTCCACGACGATGGTCGGGTGCCGTCCGAGCTGCTGGGCCATGAGCGCCGTGGCGATGTACTCCTCGTCCTTGTAGCCGTTGCAGATGATGCGGGCCTCGGGATCGTCGAGCATGGCCATGACCAGCAGCAGCTCGGGCTTGCTGCCGGCCTCCAGGCCGAGGTGGAAGGGGCGCCCCTGGGCGACGAGGTCGGCGACGACGTCGCGTTGCTGGTTGACCTTGATGGGGTACACGCCGCGGTAGCGGCCCCGGTACTCGTAGCTGTCGAAGGCGTTCTGGAAGGCGCGGGCCAGGGTCTCCACCCGCATCCGCAGCATGTCGGTGAACCGGACGAGCACCGGCAGGTCGATGCCCCGCCGCTGGAGGTCCTCGACCAGCTTGGGCAGCGGGGCGCTGGGGCCGTCGGCTCCCCGGGGGGCGATGACGAGGTCGCCGTTGTCGTCGATGCGCAGGAAGTCCGCGCCCCAGTGTTCGATGTTGTAGATCTCGGCACTGTCGGCGGTGGTCCAGGGGCGCATTGGACGCTCCGTGAAGCGGGGGCCGGCAGTTAACCGGACCGGGCCGGGGTGGCGGCACCCGTCGGGAACGGCCTGATCGACGTCGGGCTCTACACTGTCGCCATGGACGCCGCCGCTGCACGGAGCCTCGCCGCTGCCGCCCTGGTGACCACGCTGGTGGTCGGTGGCGGGCTGTTCCAGCAGCCGGGCGGAATGCTGGGCTATGCCGGGGCCGAGATGTGGGGCCATGCCTGGGTGCAGTGGTGGCACGGCGAGGCGCTGCCGGCCTGGCCTCGGGGGACCTCGCTGGCGGTGGGGGCCGAGCGCTGGCCGGTGATCGATCCGCTGTGGACGCTGCTGCTGGCGGCGCTCGGTCGGGTGGTGGGCGTGGTGACGGCCTGGAACATCGGGCAGCTCGCCGCCGTGGTCGTCGCCTTCCTCGGCGGGTCCGCGCTCGCCCGGCGCGAAGGAGGCGAGCCGCTCATCGGCGGCCTGGCCCTGGCCCTCGCCCCGGCGTTCATGGGGAGCCTGGCGAGTGGACTGACCGAGGACGCCATGGTCGGACTGGCGGCGGCGGGGCTGGGGCTGGTGGGTCGACCGGGGTGGCGAACCGGGGTGCTGGCGGGGCTGGCGCTCGGGCTGCTCGCCGGCTGTGGCCTGCTGCTGGCCTGGCAGGTGGCGGTGGTCGCGGTGGCGTTCTCCCTGGTCGCCGTGACCCGGGACCGGCGCACCCTCCCGTCGACCCTCGTCGCAGGCGGCATCGCCCTCGTCCTGGCCCTGCCGGTGGCGCTGTCGCAGGGCTCGCGCCTCGCCGGGGAGGGCCACCGCCTGGGGGTCGCGGCCACCCGCGTCGAACCGCTTTGGCGGCTCAACCCCTGGCGGGGGGTGGACCTCGCCAGCCTGCTGGTGCCCGGACCCCAGGACCCGGGCGAGGCCCTCGTCCGGATCCACCCGGGGTACCTGGGGTGGTCGCTGCTGGGCCTGGCGATGATCGGTGGCCGCAGCCGGTGGTGGTGGGTGTTGCTCGGGGCGGTGCTGGTGGCGCCGGGTGACGCCTTGTCCTTCGCCGGGCGGCCGTTGGAGCTGGGCAACCCGGCGGCTCGCCTGCTCGATCTCCTTCCGGGCGGATCCCTGGTCAACCACCATGGCCGGCTCCTGCTGGTCGGCGCCATCGCCCTCTCGGTGCTCGCCGCCCGGGGGGCGGCCCGCCTGCGGGCGCGGTGGGGACCCCGCGCCGTGCTCGGGGTCACCGTCCTCGTCGCCATCGACCTCGTGCTGCTCGCCCCGGGCGGCGCCCCGCTGCCGGTGGCCGATCCGACCCCCCCCGATGTGCTCACCCGGCTGGAGGGCCTGCCCACGGGACCCATGATCGTCCTGCCGGCGGGGGGACCCGGCGTCCACTTCCAACGCCCGCTGTTCGACCAGCGGGTGCATCGGCGGCCCCTGCTCATCAACCCGACCCGGCCCGGCCTGCCCGCTCCCCTGGACCGCACCCCCACCGGTCGTTGGCTGGCCGGGCTCGGCGCGGGTGCGGCGCCGCCACCGGGTGAACTCGACTTCGGTCCGGCGGCCCTGCTGTTCGTGGCTCCGCCGCTCGTCGAGCCCGCCGCGGACGTCCTCGGCCCGCCGACCCGACGGGGCCGGGACGGCGCGGTCTGGGACCTGGCGGCGGCCCGCCGGGCTAAGCTGCGACGGTGATCCGCACCGACCGACTCACCGAGATCCTCGACCTGCTCGTGGCCCGTGGGCTGATCCACGCCGGCAACCGGGCCGACGTCCTCAACCGGGGCCGCGAACAGGCGCGCCACATCCTCCTCGACAAGCGCGCCGAGATGCGGCGCCTGCTCGGTCGGCACCGCGTCGACTACCGGGTGACCGAGGTCGAGCTGATCGCCTTCTTCCGGTTCCGGCGTGCCGATGATCCCGACACCATCCTCGACGAGGAGACCATCACCCGGGCCCTCGCCGACCACGTCGGCCTGCCGTTCGTCCACCTCGACCCGCTCCAGCTCGACTACAAGCTGGTGACCGAGTCCTTCGGCGGCCCATTCGCCGAACGCCACCTCGTCATCGCCGTCGCGGAGACCGAGCAGGCCCTCACCGTGGCGATCGCCGACCCCTGGGACACCGAGCTGCTGGAGAGCCTCGCCCGGTTCAAGGGCAAGGAGATCCACCCGGTCCTGGCGGAGAAATCGCGGCTGCTCCAGGTGATCATCGAGTTCCACGGCTTTCGGCGCAGCATGCGGAAGGCCGAAGAGGACTTCCGCTCCGACCTGCCCGACCTGTCGAACCTCGAACAGCTCTATGCCCTGGATGGAGCGGGCGAACTCGACGCCACGGACCAGCCGGTGGTCCGGGCGGTGTGGTACCTGCTCAACTACGCCTTCGACCAGCGAGCCAGCGACATCCACCTCGAACCCAAGCGGGACGAGGCCTTCGTCCGCATGCGCATCGATGGGGTGCTCCACACCATCCACCGGCTGCCCAAGGCGGTGTACCCGGCGATGGTGTCACGCATCAAGATGCTTGCCCGGCTCGACATCGCCGAGCGGCGACGGCCCCAGGACGGGCGATTCAAGACCCAGTACAAGAAGTACGAGGTCGAGCTGCGCGTCAGCTCGGTGCCCACGGCGTTCGGCGAGAAGGTCGTCATCCGGGTCTTCGACCCCGGGGTGTTGCTGCAGGACATCGAGCAGCTCGGCTTCTTCCCCCGGGAGCTGCAGACCTGGCGGGCGATGCTCGGCAACACCGCCGGGATGGTGCTGGTGGTGGGCCCCACCGGCAGCGGCAAGACCACCACCCTGTACAGCTCGCTGCACTACCTGCACAGCCCGCGCATCAACATCGTCACCCTCGAAGACCCCATCGAGATGGTGCATGAGGCCTTCAACCAGATCCCGATGCAGCCGCGGATCGGGGTGACCTTCGGCAGCGCGCTCAAGAACGTCCTGCGCCAGGATCCGGACGTCATCATGGTCGGCGAGGTGCGGGACGCCGAGACCGCCCAGAACGCCATCCAGGCCGCCCTCACGGGTCACCTGGTCATCAGCACCATGCACACCAGTGACGCCGCCAGCGCCATCGGCCGCCTGCTGGACCTCGACGTGCTGCCCTTCCTGCTGTCGGGGGTGCTCATCGGGGTGGTGGCCCAGCGGCTGGTGCGCAAGGTCTGCCCCCACTGCGCGGTCGACGACGTGCTGACCGAGGAGCAGGCCCTGGCCCTGCGCATCAAGGGAGCACGCGGTCGGCGGCTGAAGGTGCGCCGGGGCGAGGGCTGCGTGAAGTGCCGGTACACCGGCTACCGCGGCCGCACCGGCCTGTTCGAGGTGATGCCCATCACCCCGCGGATCTCCAAGCTGATCACCGACAAGGCCACCCAGCAGGAGATCAAGCGCGAGGCCCTCAACGACGGCATGCTCACCCTGCGGGACTACGGGATCATGAAGATCGCCCACGGCGAGACCACCTTCGAGGAGGTCGTGGCGGTCACCGACGACCTGCCGTTGTACTGACCGGTGGGGCGCTGACGGCGGGGGCAGGGTGGGAGTCAGGAGCGCCAGAGCTCGGGCGGCCGACTCCTGCGGCGGGCCTGGAGGTATTTCGCGGCGGGGCGCAGCCGAGTATCGCGGGGGAGCCAGAGCGGTTGCCGGTGGCGCTCGAGGAAGGCCTGTTCGAAGACCGGTCCATCGCGGCGGCGGAGGAGTTCGGGACTCAACTCGATCCGGTAATCGTCATCGATGTCGATGAGAAACCGGTCGAATGCCCGGTGGTGCAGCCCGCACAGCGCAAGGCCGTTGCGCACGTCGGGCACACCCAGCGGGTCGGAGTCGGGGACGATGTGGGCGGCGTCCAGGAACTCGTCGAAGTGGATCGAGCACATCGCGCAATGGTGTTGGTATGCCGACAGCACCGAATGGCGGAAGGACTGTTGGTGCAAGCGGGCAAGGACCAGCTGAGCGCCGTACCGCCGGTCGGGGGGGGAGTCCAGGAGGTGGTGCGTGTGCGTGGGGGTCTCGTGTGACGCCAGGACCATCCCCGGGACGAGCTCGAATTGCTGGCGGGTGCGGTCGTCTCCGACCACGTACATGGGAAGGACCGCGGCATAGATCCCTGGCTCCAGGCCGAAGAAGTAGATCAGCGGGAGCTGATGTTCCATCGCGAAACGGAGCGACCGGTTGGAACTGTGGTCGGGGCCTCCACGGGCCTGGTAGGCATAGAGCAGACTGCACCCGTCTGGGGCGAGCGTGTCCGAGTAGGGATTGGTGCGTCCCTGGCGCGGCTGCACGGTCTTGATCGACAGCGCGGCCGGGTGTCCCTTCGGCTTGTAGATTCCTTGTGCCTGGGTCGCGAGCGGTCGGCGTCGCCCATCTCCCAGGTCGAAGCCCGCGCTGATCTCCTGCCATGGGATGCGGTTGTCGTAGACCTGCTGCAGGCGCTGGACCTGAGCAAATGCGGCGCTGCGCAGCCGGGTATCGTCGTCCTTCCAGGCCATGACCCATCATGCCAGGCGTGGGGGCGGGATGGGGGCCGCGGGAGGGTCGCCCGCCCGCCGGACCATTGCCTTGGCAAGTAGAAGCCGGCGAATTCAGAACTTCGTGTCGTCGACCCACTGCCCGGTGGTCGGCACCCACCAGTCGTGGCGGGTGGCCGGGCCGGTGGGCGTGTCGGCCGACCAGGTCCCACGCCACTCGCCGGGGATGGACCAGGTGCGGACCGTGCCGGATTCGCCCGCCGGGTCCATGTCGTAGTACATCAGGGTCATGTGGAGGTGGGGTTCGAGGGAGACCCCGGCGTTGCCCACCCGGCCGACGAAGGCGCCGGCGGGCAGTTCGGCTCCCACCCGCACGCTGGCGGGGATCGAGCCCTGCTGGAAGTGCAGCAGGTAGAGGTAGTAGTGGCCGCCCAGCCAGATGCCGACCAGGTTGTTGACCGCGTCGTCGGGGTAGCTCCCCGGCTCGTTGTCGGGAGCGTTGCGGACCACCTCCACCACGGTGCCCCCGGTGGGCAGTACGACGGGAGCGCCCCACACGAGGTAGTCCTCGTTGCGGCTGCCGAACCCGGTGTACCGCGCGCCCCGGTCATCGGTTCGCACCAGGTCCCAGGCATGGTCGCCGTAGCCGTCCTCCTCGAGGTGGTAGCCCTCGTTGCCCATGATCACCCAGGCAGGGCCATCGATGTCGAGGGGGTTGCCGTCGATGGTGATGCCGTGGTCGCGCAGGAAATCGGTGTACCGCGGCCGGTCCGCGGGTAGCGGGATCGCCTCGGTCGCGACGGTGTCCCGGTCGGAGACGAACCGCATGCTCCGGCCGTCGGGCCAGGTGGCGTAGGCGTCCGGCACGAACAGGGCGGTCGTGGTCTGGTCGCTGGCGTCCCACCACAGGCGGTGGTCGTAGGTGCAGACGGGCTCGCCCTCCTCCGTGGTGCCGTCGGCCAGGGTCAGCCGGATGCCATCGGCCGTGCCCCCATCGCCGGCCCCACCGTCGGCCGTGCCCCCATCGCCGGCC